>NZ_JZRH01000001.1:0-261259 GCF_000963985.1 Pantoea sp. BL1
GTTAAGGGGTTCACTTCATTCGGTGCGCCTGTTCTTTTGTACTACCCTTTCCTGCTTTTTCTTACCCGCTCGGCATAGGTTGCCAACGTGGATTTCAACACATCAAGCGTAACAGGCTTGGATAGGCAGTTATCCATCCCGGCATCCATACAGCGTTGCTTCTCTTCTGCCAACGCATTGGCCGTTACCCCAATCACCGGGAAGGCATGGCCCAGCTGACGCAGGCGCTGCGTCAGGCGATAACCATCCATATTCGGCATATTGACGTCACTCAGCACAATATCAATGTGATTACGGCTCAGCACGTTCAGCGCATCGACCCCATCCTGTGCGGTTTTGGTTTGATAGCCCAGTGTGCCGAGCTGCTCAGAGAGCAACATACGGTTAATCGGGTGATCATCAACAATCAGTACCATAATGTCATCGTAACGGTTGGCCTCTTGCGGTGCGGCCAACTGCAACGGCGTGCTGGTTTCGCTATCAATATTGATGCGATAGATGCGGCCAAGTAATGAAGGCAGATCGTGCAGCATCGCACTGCTCTGCACCCACTGACCCGGCGCGGTTTCCTGCGGCATGTCGATATGCTGACCACAGATGTGAATCTGCGCGCGCACGGCCTGTGGCACCGTATCCTGATGGTCGCTAATAATCACATCGTCGCTACCGGCATTGCCCTGATAATGCGCGATCGTAATACCCTGTTGCTGCAACAGACGTAGCAGGAAGACCGCGAGATAATCATTGCGCATATCCAGCCAGATGGCTTTTTCCTGCAAACCATCCAGCAGCGGCGGCGCAGGCTGTTGTCCCGCGTAAATGGGGATACGGATGATAAACTGGCTACCCATGCCCGGCTCAGAGTCGACCTCAATATCACCGTCCATCATGTTGATCAGCTTTTCACAGATTGCCAGACCCAGCCCGGTGCCCTGGAAATTGCGCTGTACGCCAGAGCCCACCTGGAAGAAGGGATCGAACAGACGCGTCACTTCTTTCGCAGGAATACCGACGCCGGTATCGCGCACGCGGAAGGCTAAATAACCATCTTTGACATAGGCATGCAGAATAATGCAGCCAGTATGGGTGAACTTGATGGCGTTATTCAGCAGGTTAGAAATGACCTGCTGCAGACGCATTGGATCGCCATCCATCGTCAGCGGCACATCGTTTTCAATCATGACATATAACGTCAGGCGTTTACGCACCACCAGCGACAGATAGTTGCTGGCGATGTGATTGACCACCTCACGTGGCGAGAACGGGCGCGGCTCAATTTTCAGCTGCTCCGACTCAATTTTCGAGAAATCGAGAATATCACTGATAATTTTCAGCAGCAGGCTCGAGGAGTTGTTCATCGCCGTTACCAGCGATTCGACGCCTTTCGGCAACGATTTGGTTTGCAGCAGGTCGAGGTTACCGATAATGCCGTACAGCGGGGTACGCAGCTCATGGCTGACGGTGGCAAGGAACATGGATTTGGACTGGCTGGCCTGCTCTGCCGCATGCGCCATCTCCTGCAACGACTGCTCCATACGCACACGCGCTGAGACGTCTACCAGCACGCAAATCGCTACGTTTTCATTACGATAGCGTGAATGCACAAAGCTGATTTGCAGGTTGGTATTGGTGCCAGTGAGCACATCGACAAAGTTGACCTGCTGCCCCCCGATAATCTCATTCAGACGCTGGCGATCTTCCTGCGTCAGCAGCGTCAGGTAGTTATGCGCCAGTTCGTTACTCAGAATATTGGTGCCATCGCTGGTGCGCAAAATACAGATGCCAACCGGTGCCGAAGCGACAATTTTGCGGTTGAACTGCTCGTGCTCTTCCAGCCGATGTGCGTTGTCTTCCGCCGGCAGGAACATGCGACGTTCGAAAACCCATGCCAGCGTAAACAGGATCAGCGCACTGAGGATGTTCAGCAACAGGGCGTTAATCAGCATGAGCTTGAGCTGATCCACCAGCACATCGGTTGAAAGCGACCACACGACGTTGAGATTGGAGGGCGGCAGCGGCTTTTTCAGCACCAGTTGGTGATAGCTATTGAGATAGCCAAACCAGGTGCTGTCATCCGGCAGATCATCCAACGCATAACCCGGCCCACCGCGTCGCGAACTCAACAGCGGGCGATAATTCTCGTCAGTGATGGTGGCAACCAGCGGCAATCCGCCTGGCTGAATAAACTCATCAAGACGGATATTTTGTTCCACGCCCAGCAACGCCTGTAGCTTGTTAGCCACATACACCGGCATCACCATATAGAAATTACCGACGCCAGGCTGGCTGCTCGGTGTGATCCAATACATCGGATTACGGCGTTCTTCTTCGTTGCCGCTGCGATAGTGCAGCACACGCTCACGCAGTGCTTTCAGGCTACGTTCACGATCGACCGAATTGTTATTACCAATGGCAAAATCGGCCAGACACTGGTTTTCACCACCAATAAAGAACACCCGGTTGAGTTCGTAGGCGGAGGCAAAGTTGCTTTTCCAGTAATTGATGAAGTAGCCCAGCGAATCGAGCGAGTTGCGCCAGGTATTGCTCATTGAGGTGCAGTCACCATCGGAAAACAGCGGCGTGAACTGCGGCAAGGTACTTTTGCCGGCAGGCAGGCCATTCAGCACATCAAGACCATTGCTGCTGTTGCTCAGACGGTTTTCCGTGATGTACTTCAGTTCACGCATCACGTCAGCAGAATGGCGTACATACCATTCGGCCTGGCCATAATTGGTCGCAAACTCCTGACGTACCGCATTCTCTTTCTCGTGTAGCACGTTGATGATGAAAAAAGTGGTCAGCAACGCACCCAGCGTCCAAAGCAGCAGCGCCAGCGCACGGAACAGATAGCGCGAGATGCGAAGCGTGGTGCGAAAGGAGACGAGATATTTCAAAAGAGGCTCACTGGCGGTAAGGGGTTGTCAGGAAGTTGAAAAACTCTCATACACTAGCTTTATCGGCCCGAAAAAGCCAGTTGGTGCGCGACTTTGGGAGTAAAACTCAGATAAAAAAACGGCAGGTCGGTTGCCCTGACCTGCCGCTGTTCTTCACCGCTGCGGATTACTCTTCTTCATCCACTTCAGGTGCATCGTCGTCGTTGTCGACTTCTGGCGCGATATCCTCTTCGCCTTCTGCGACGCTGCCGTCGATGGCGTCGAGTTCTTCCTCTTCCACCGGCTCAGCGACACGTTGCAGACCCACAACGTTTTCGTCTTCAGCGGTACGAATCAGAATCACGCCCTGGGTGTTACGTCCGACTACGCTGACTTCTGATACGCGGGTACGCACCAGCGTACCGGCATCGGTGATCATCATAATCTGATCGCCATCCACCACCTGCACCGCGCCAATCACTGGCCCGTTACGTTCGGTGACTTTAATCGAGATAACACCCTGTGTTGCACGCGACTTGGTTGGGTATTCGCTATTCGCCGTACGCTTACCGTAACCATTTTGCGTCACGGTGAGGATGGCGCCCTCTTCACGTGGCACGATCAGGGAAACCACTTTATCGCCTTCGGCCAGCTTGATACCACGCACGCCCGAGGCTGAACGGCCCATGGCACGTACTGCGGTCTCAGCGAAGCGCACCACTTTACCCGCTGCAGAGAACAGCATCGCTTCATCGCTACCGTTGGTCAGTGCAACACCGATCAATTCATCATCTTCACGCAGGTTGATGGCGATGATACCGGCGCTACGTGGGCGGCTAAATTCCTGCAGAGCGGTTTTCTTCACGGTACCGTCAGCGGTGGCCATGAAGATGTTAAAGCCTTCGGTGTACTCACGCACTGGCAGAATAGCGGTGATACGTTCGTTGGCTTCCAGTGGCAGCAGGTTAACAATTGGGCGACCACGTGCACCACGGCTCGCTTCTGGCAACTGGTAAACTTTCATCCAGTAGAGGCGGCCACGGCTGGAGAAGCACAGAATGGTGTCGTGGGTGTTGGCCACCAGCAGACGATCAATAAAGTCTTCTTCTTTAATACGTGCTGCGGATTTGCCTTTGCCACCACGACGCTGCGCTTCATAGTCAGTCAGCGGCTGGTATTTGACATAACCCTGATGCGACAGCGTGACCACAACATCTTCCTGATTAATCAGGTCTTCAATGTTGATGTCGGCGCTGTTGGCGGTAATTTCAGTACGACGCTCGTCACCAAACTGATCGCGCATTGCCACCAGCTCTTCGCGGATGACTTCCATCAGACGCTCGGCGCTCTGCAGGATGTGGATCAGTTCTGCGATCTGGTCCAGCAGTTCTTTGTATTCGTCGAGCAGCTTTTCGTGCTCAAGGCCGGTCAGTTTCTGCAGACGCAGATCCAGAATTGCCTGAGCTTGCTGTTCAGTCAGGTAGTACTGACCGTCACGAATACCGAACTGGGCTTCCAGCCATTCTGGACGTGCTGCGTCATCGCCCGCGCGTTCCAGCATGGTGGCTACGTTGCCCAGATCCCATGGCTGTGCCAACAGGCCCGCTTTCGCTTCAGCTGGGGTGGGTGCACGACGAATCAGTTCGATAATCGGATCGATGTTGGCCAGCGCAATGGCCAGACCTTCAAGGATGTGTGCACGGTCACGCGCTTTGCGCAGTTCGAAAATGGTACGGCGCGTCACCACTTCACGGCGGTGGCGCACGAAGGCTTCAATGATGCCTTTCAGCGTCATGATCTTCGGCTGGCCCTGATGCAGTGCCACCATGTTGATGCCGAAGGAGACTTGCAGTTGCGTCAGCGAATAGAGGTTGTTGAGCACCACTTCACCGACCGCATCGCGTTTGATCTCGATGACGATACGCATACCGTCTTTGTCAGATTCATCACGCAGGCCGCTGATGCCTTCAACACGCTTCTCTTTTACCAGCTCGGCAATTTTCTCGATCAGGCGCGCTTTGTTTACCTGATACGGGATTTCATTGACGATGATGGTTTCGCGGCCGGTTTTTGCGTCGGTTTCAATCTCACCGCGTGCGCGGATGTAAATTTTACCGCGACCGGTGCGATAGGCTTCTTCGATACCACGACGACCGTTGATGAACGCCGCAGTCGGGAAGTCAGGGCCGGTGATGTGTTCCATCAGGCCTTCAACAGTGATGTCTTCGTCTTCGATGAAGGCGAGGCAGCCGTTGATCACTTCCGTCAGGTTGTGCGGTGGAATGTTGGTCGCCATACCCACGGCGATACCGGACGAGCCGTTCACCAGCAGGTTAGGAATTTTGGTCGGCAGAACTTCAGGAATCTGCTCGGTGCCATCGTAGTTCGGCACAAAATCGACGGTCTCTTTTTCGAGGTCCGCCAGCAGTTCAGAAGAGATCTTCGCCATACGCACTTCGGTATAACGCATCGCTGCGGCGGAGTCGCCATCAACGGAACCGAAGTTACCCTGACCATCTACCAGCATGTAGCGCAGGGAGAACGGCTGGGCCATACGAACGATACTTTCGTATACCGCGGAATCACCGTGTGGGTGATATTTACCGATCACGTCACCGACCACACGGGCCGATTTCTTATAAGCTTTGTTCCAGTCGTTACCCAGTTCGCTCATGGCAAAAAGCACACGGCGGTGCACCGGCTTCAAGCCATCACGCACATCGGGTAAAGCTCGGCCAACGATGACCGACATGGCGTAATCGAGGTAGGAGTTTTTTAACTCTTCTTCGATATTGACCGGTGTAATTTCTCTCGCAAGGTCGCTCATGGAGCCGCTATCCCTCTACATAATGCCGGTTTTTAATGGTGCGAAAGTATATCACAGTGGTTGCTCTCGGTGAACGTAAAGCGGGGTTTAATGCCGCTTTTCCTTGCAGGTGAGAGATGCGCTAGCAAGAGTTAAGCGTTTATACTGAGGGAATATTTTGTCAGGAGTCGTGATTCAATGAGTGAACAACCGCAGGAAAGCCGCCAAAACGTCGACCACGCTGAGATTGCCAAGTTTGAAGCGGTCGCATCGCGCTGGTGGGATTTAGAGGGTGAATTTAAGCCGTTACACCGCATCAATCCCCTGCGTCTTGGCTGGATTGCCCAGCACAGCAATGGCCTGTTTGGTAAGAAGGTGCTGGATGTCGGCTGCGGCGGCGGTATTTTAGCGGAGAGCATGGCGCGTGAAGGGGCCAACGTAACCGGGCTGGACATGGGCGCCGAGCCGCTGGAAGTGGCACGGTTACATGCGCTAGAGAGCGGTGTGAGCGTGAACTATGTGCAGCAGACCGTGGAAGATCATGCGGTCAGCCATGCGGGCGCCTATGACGTGGTGACCTGTATGGAAATGCTGGAACACGTCCCAGACCCACGTTCTGTGGTGCTGGCTTGCGCGCAGTTGGTGAAGCCGGGTGGCGAAGTGTTCTTCTCCACCATTAACCGCAATCCAAAGGCATGGTTACTGGCAGTGTTCGGTGCCGAATACGTGATGCGCATGGTGCCGCGCGGCACGCATGACGTGAAAAAGTTTATCCGTCCCTCAGAGTTGCTGAATTGGGTTGATGAGACGCCATTACGCGAGAGAGGCATGATTGGCCTGCACTACAATCCGCTGACTAATCAGTTCCGTCTGGGGCGTGGTGTGGATGTGAACTATATGGTGCATACGCATCGTCAGGATTGAGTTTTTTGCGTGGATTGGCGAATCGCCGCTGTGGGATCGATGCATAAGCCAGTAAAGCCCCGCCCGATCGCAAAGGAAACACGCATCCATGCAGATCGGCCGCCGCATCCCTGCGGCGGACGCTTTGCTCTTCGGGCGGGGCTTTACTGGCCCTGAACGTTGATCATGGCTTTGGATCGTCTCTGTGGCAGTGGTGCATCTCTTAGTCATTGCTCATTCAAGAGTTCAACAAGTCATGCCTCTAAGTGTTAAGGCGAAATGATGAACGTCCTTACTCGGGAAAAATCCCCTTAAACGCGGTTTTCTTTCTCGGTTCGCTCATCAGCGCCTCTAGCGCCTCGACGCAGGCCAGATAGTGCGGCGTTTTCTTGTGTGCTAACACCGCGGCCTCATCCGCATAAGCTTCATAAATAAAGAAGCGTGTCGCCTCACTACTGTCCTGCAAAACGTCAAAACGCAGATTGCCAGGCTCCTGCAGTGCCCCTAAATGATTGAGCTTAAACACCCGCAAAAATTCGTCGATACAGTCGGGCCTCACGTTGATCTCTACCAGCGTTACTTCCATCGGCTTGTTCCTTTCATCACGATTTGCAGAGTGGCAAGCCTGGCCAGGCTCGCTGAATAAAACTCTCGCAGCGATCACAGTTCAAACTTTCAACGATGGGCTAAGCCCTTCATCTGGAGGTGAAAACGCTCGCGCACAACTATCTTTGCAGTAACACCCGTTGGGCCGTCGGTGTGGAGCACTCTTTCCTTTTCAACAGGAGTTTCGTGATGACACACGCCCCACATCTGATGGCGCTCGACGCCGGCACCGGTAGCATTCGCGCCGTGATTTTCAATCTTCAGGGTGAGCAAGTTGCAGTGGCGCAAGCTGAATGGCGGCACCTCGCCCTGCCCGATGTGCCAGGATCAATGGAGTTTGATCTCGAGCACAACTGGCAACTTGCCTGTCAGTGCATTCGACAGGTGCTGCAACAGTCACAATTGCCAGCCAGGGCGATACGGAGCGTGGCCTGCTGTTCAATGCGCGAAGGTATTGTGCTTTACAACAAAGCGGGCGAAGCGATTTGGGCGTGTGCCAACGTGGATGCCCGTGCCAGCCGCGAGGTGAGTGAACTTAAGGAAATTCACCACGGCCAGTTTGAGCGAGAAATCTATCAGTGTTCAGGACAAACGCTGGCACTGGGCGCGATGCCGCGTCTGCTGTGGCTGGCACATCATCGACCTGATGTTTATCGTCAGGCCGCCACCTTAACCATGATCAGCGATTGGCTGGCGAAATGTCTCAGCGGTGAACTCGCCGTGGACCCATCGAACGCCGGCACGACTGGCCTGCTGGATTTACACACGCGGCAATGGCGCCCTGATCTGTTAGAGATGGCGGGATTGCGCGGGGATATCTTGTCCCCGGTAGCCGAAACCGGCAGCAAGCTAGGAGAGATTACGGCCGAAGCCGCTCGCCAGTGTGGTCTTGAGCAAGGCACGGTGGTTGGCATGGGCGGCGGCGATGTGCAGCTTGGCACTCTGGGGTTAGGCGTCGTGAATGCGGGGGAAACGGCTGTGCTGGGGGGCACTTTCTGGCAACAAGTCGTGAACTTGCCGCAACCACAGGTTGATCCTCAAATGAACATTCGCGTGAATCCGCATGTGATCCCCGGTATGGCACAGGCGGAAGCGATCAGTTTCTTTACCGGCCTAACCATGCGCTGGTTCCGTGATGCCTTTTGCGGCGAAGAGAAACTGCTGGCGGAGCGCCTTGGTGTGGATTGCTACAGCCTGCTGGAAGAGATGGCGGCTCGCGTCCCCGCCGGTTCGTGGGGCGTGATGCCGGTGTTCTCAGATGCGATGCACTTCAACAAGTGGTATCACGCTGCGCCTTCCTTTATTAATCTTTCCATCGATCCCGAACGCTGCAATAAACAGACGCTCTTCCGTGCGCTGGAAGAGAATGCAGCGATTGTTTCGGCCTGCAATCTGGATCAGGTGGCCGCCTTTTCCGGTGTCCAAACCTCACAGATCGTGTTTGCCGGTGGCGGTGCGAAGGGCAAATTGTGGAGCCAGATTTTGAGCGATGTCACGGGGCTGACGGTCAAAGTGCCGCAGGTAAAAGAAGCCACCGCCCTGGGCTGCGCTATCGCTGCAGGTGTTGCCGCTGGGGTTTACCGCAGTTTGCAGGAAACCGGACAGCAGTTAGTCCGCTGGGAGCGCGAATTTCACCCCAACGCAGAACACCACCAACTCTATCAACAGCAAAAAGCCAACTGGCAGAAAATCTATGCCGACCAACTCACCCTGGTGGACAGTGGGTTAACCACCTCAATGTGGAAAGCACCAGGTTTGTAACTCACTGCTATCCAGATCAATTTCCTTTTAGACGCGTACCACGCTTTTTTGTAGGCTGCATTGGTCACAAAAAATTCATAAGCAATTTTAGATAAGTTCGCTACTGACGGCCTTGTCAGGGCTTTTTTGACTTCAGAAATTTCCGTGATGAGAAGCTTTGAGCAATAAACACGCGCTCGATCAAAAAGTGAAAAAAAAGTCGTTGGCAGTTGACACCATTGGCAGGCCTTACGGAATGGGGATCCAGGAATTTCGCCACCCCCCTGGACGGATTTTTTCGCGAAAATCAACTCTTGTGATGATCAGAATGCTGACTAGAATACTCACCATATTGTTGTTCAAACTTCCCGCACCCCCTATATATAGTGTTTATCCACAGGCTTACTCACAACGAGCGGCTTGTGCATAGACCTTGTGAATAGATGGGGGATAACTCACTCTTTCATGGACAGGTAAACACGCGACATGAACCAAAGTCTGCTCGTTACTAAACGCGATGGCCGCCAGGAGCGCATTGATCTCGACAAGATTCACCGAGTACTGGATTGGGCCGCTGAAGGGCTGAATAACGTCTCCGTGTCTCAGGTTGAGTTGCGCTCCCACATTCAGTTCTACGATGGAATTCGTACTTCTGATATCCACGAGACCATCATCAAGGCCGCTGCAGACCTGATCTCCCGTGATGCGCCGGATTACCAGTACCTGGCTGCTCGCCTCGCCATCTTCCACCTGCGTAAAAAAGCTTACGGCCAGTTTGAGCCGCCGAAGCTGTACGATCAGGTAGTGAAAATGGTTGAGATGGGCAAATACGATCGTCACCTGCTGGAAGATTACAGCGTAGAAGAGTTCGAGCAGATGGACGGTTTCATCGACCACTGGCGCGACATGAACTTCTCCTACGCTGCGGTGAAGCAGCTGGAAGGTAAATACCTGGCGCAGAACCGTGTGAGCGGTGAAATCTACGAGAGTGCCCAGTTCCTGTATATTCTGGTTGCTGCATGCCTGTTCTCCGGTTATCCACGTGATACGCGTATGGATTACGTGCGTCGCTTCTATGATGCCGTGTCTACCTTCAAGATCTCACTGCCGACGCCAATCATGTCGGGCGTACGTACCCCAACGCGTCAGTTCAGCTCTTGCGTACTGATCGAGTGTGGTGACAGCCTTGATTCCATCAATGCCACCTCTAGCGCCATCGTGAAATACGTGTCGCAGCGTGCCGGTATCGGTATCAACGCCGGTCGCATTCGTGCGCTGGGCAGCCCGATCCGTGGCGGTGAAGCCTTCCATACCGGCTGTATCCCGTTCTATAAGCATTTCCAGACGGCAGTGAAGTCGTGCTCACAAGGCGGCGTGCGTGGCGGTGCAGCCACCCTGTTCTACCCGATGTGGCATCTGGAAGTGGAAAGCCTGCTGGTGCTGAAAAACAACCGTGGCGTTGAAGGCAACCGCGTACGTCACATGGACTACGGCGTACAGATCAACAAGCTGATGTATACCCGTCTGTTGAAAGGTGAAGAGATCACCCTGTTCAGCCCGTCTGACGTGCCAGGCCTGTACGATGCGTTCTTCGCCGATCAGGACGAGTTTGAGCGTCTGTACACCAAATACGAGAAAGACGACAGCATCCGCAAACAGCGCGTGAAAGCGGTTGAGCTGTTCTCACTGATGATGCAGGAACGTGCTTCTACTGGCCGTATCTACATCCAGAACGTCGATCACTGCAACACCCACAGCCCATTTGATCCGGCTATCGCGCCCGTCCGCCAGTCTAACCTGTGCCTGGAAATCGCGCTGCCAACCAAACCGCTGAACGATGTGAATGACGAAAGCGGCGAAATCGCGTTGTGTACGCTGTCTGCCTTTAACCTCGGTGCGATTGACAGCCTCGACGATCTGGAAGAGCTGGCAACCCTCGCAGTTCGTGCACTGGATGCGCTGCTGGATTATCAGGATTACCCAATTCCTGCGGCAAAACGCGGCGCAATGGGCCGTCGTACTCTGGGTATTGGCGTGATTAACTACGCTTACTATCTGGCGAAAAACGGCGTGCGTTACTCTGATGGCAGCGCCAACAACCTGACGCATAAAACCTTTGAAGCCATTCAGTATTACCTGCTGAAAGCCTCGAACGAGCTGGCGAAAGAGCAAGGTGCCTGTACGTGGTTTAAAGAGACCACTTACTCGCAGGGCATTCTGCCGATCGATACCTATAAAAAGGATCTCGACGCCGTTTGTAGCGAGCCGCTGCACCTGGATTGGGAAGCGCTGCGTGAGTCGATCGTTACGCACGGCCTGCGCAACTCCACGCTCTCTGCCCTGATGCCGTCTGAAACCTCATCGCAGATTTCAAACGCCACCAACGGTATCGAGCCACCACGCGGTCACATCAGCATCAAAGCATCCAAAGACGGTATTCTGCGTCAGGTGGTGCCAGAGTATGAGCGTCTGAAAGATCAGTACGAACTGCTGTGGGAAATGCCATCTAACGACGGTTACTTGCAGTTGGTTGGTGTGATGCAGAAATTTATCGATCAGGCGATTTCGTCGAACACCAACTACGATCCAAGCCGTTTCGCCAATGGCAAAGTGCCAATGAAACAGCTGCTGAAAGATCTGCTGACCGCGTATAAATTTGGCGTGAAAACCCTGTACTACCAAAACACCCGTGATGGTGCGGAAGATGCGCAGGACGACCTGGCTCCTTCCATTCAGGATGACGGCTGCGAAAGCGGCGCTTGTAAGATTTAATTAGTCAGACGCCCTATCTTGTCAGGGCCGGCAATGGTCGGCCCTCATCACTTTTGGACTTAGCCATGGCTTACACCACATTTTCGCAGAACAAAAACGACCAGCTGTTAGAACCGATGTTCTTCGGCCAGTCAGTGAACGTTGCCCGTTTCGACCAGCAGAAATATGACATCTTTGAAAAGCTGATCGAAAAGCAGCTCTCCTTCTTCTGGCGTCCAGAAGAAGTGGACGTCTCACGCGATCGTATCGATTATCAGGCACTGCCAGATCACGAAAAACACATCTTTATCAGCAACCTGAAGTATCAGACGCTGCTGGATTCAATCCAGGGTCGCAGCCCTAACGTGGCCCTGCTGCCACTGATTTCTATTCCAGAACTTGAAACCTGGATCGAAACCTGGGCGTTCTCTGAGACCATCCACTCGCGCTCTTACACCCATATCATCCGTAATATCGTCAACGATCCTTCATTGGTGTTCGACGACATCGTGACTAACGAGCAGATTCTGGCGCGCGCGCAGGATATCTCGAAGTATTACGACGATCTGATCGAGATGACCAGCTACTGGCATCTGCTGGGAGAAGGCACACACGAAGTGGCGGGTAAAACCGTGACCGTGAATCTGCGTGCGCTGAAAAAGCAGCTGTATATCTGCCTGATGAGCGTTAACGCACTGGAAGCGATTCGCTTCTACGTGAGCTTCGCCTGTTCATTCGCCTTCGCCGAGCGCGAGCTGATGGAAGGTAACGCCAAAATCATCAAACTGATTGCGCGCGATGAGGCTCTGCACCTGACCGGCACTCAGCACATGCTGAACCTGCTGCGCACCGGTGAAGATGATCCTGAAATGAAAGAGATCGCTGCCGAGTGTCGTGATGAGTGTTTCGACCTGTTCAAGAAAGCCGCCGAGCAAGAGAAAGAGTGGGCAGATTATCTGTTCAGCGGTGGCTCAATGATCGGTTTGAACAAAGACATTCTGTGCCAGTACATTGAGTACATCACCAACATCCGCATGCAGGCTGTAGGTCTCGATCTGCCGTTCCAGACGCGCTCTAACCCGATTCCATGGATCAACTCCTGGTTGGTATCGGATAACGTGCAGGTGGCACCGCAGGAAGTGGAAGTCAGTTCTTACCTGGTGGGTCAGATTGATGCCGAAGTCGGCGAAGACGACTTCAACGACTTCCAGCTGTAAGCATGAGCCGTTCTGTTGTTATTCTGCGCAGTTCCGGCTCCCGGCTGGAGTGCGCAGAAGATCATCCCAATCTGCTTGCTGCATTGGAAGCGCACAACGTGTGCGTGGAGTTTCAGTGTCGTGAAGGCTACTGCGGATCGTGCCGGATGCGTTTGCTGAAAGGCGAAGTGGCTTACGCGGAAACCCCATTGGCGTTTATTCAACAGGGCGAGATTTTGCCCTGCTGCTGCCGCGCCAAAGGGGAGATTGAGATCGAGCTATAAGCACCGGGTCGCCATCAATGGCGACCCGGTGAAATTCATCGCAAAGCCTGCCCATACACTTACTGTTTCACGGCTTCCAGCACATCAATCCAGCCATGCCCGGTACTGACTTCACTGCCGTGCAGCCACCGACGCAACATGTTCATCGCCATCATCGCCACGACTTTCTGCCGGGTTTCCGCATTGTGACGCCCATGGGTGAACTTCACGCGCTGGCCCCAGCTGGCTTCCGGCGTATGCAGCGCAATCGCCACTTCGCCCTCTTCCAGATTACCCACCGACAGCGCCAACACCGTGCCGTGATGCGCGGCCAGATTGCGCGTACGCTCGACCTGAGCTTCCAGCGATTCATCATGAGGTGGCAGAATCTCTGCTGCGCTGAGCGGCACGTCCGCTGACGCCAGTTGCCAGTTCAGTAATCCGGCCGTGTATTGCTCGCTTAACGCCAGCCGGAAACCACGCTGTTGCAACTCATGCGCTAACAAAGCGGGTAAACCGACAGTGCCTTCGAAGATAGTGCATTCCGCCAACAGCAGCTTCACCTGCTGCCACGCCTGCTCCATCGCCACACGTTGGCTGGCCGGTCCGGTGAGTTTGATTTCAATGATTGGCATTGATGAGCGATAGCCCATTACCACACCTTCCGGCAACGGTAACGGCTCCAGTTCGGCGGCAATATCACTCTCGCCGCGACCAAAGGTGGTCAGACGCAAACACAGCGGCGGCTCTGGCAAATCAAAACGCGCTTTCAAACGCGGAATGATCTCCTGTTCGACCATCACTTTAAATTCGGACGGCACGCCCGGCGTGAAGAATATCCAGCAGCGATTGAGCTGAAGTGCAAAGCCACACGCGGTACCCACCGGATTATCAATCAGCTCGGCTTTCGCCGGAATTTCCGCCTGCTTGCGGTTACTCGGCGCCATGATGCGTCCACGGCTGGCAAACCAGGCTTCCATTTTCTCCAGCCATTCCTGATGGATCACCAATTCGGTGCCACACGCGGTGGCAGCGGCCAGCGCACTGAGATCGTCGCTGGTTGGGCCAAGGCCACCGTTCACAATCAGCACATCGGCAATCTGGCTGCGACTCTGCAGCGTCTCCACCAACGAGGACATCGCATCGCCAACGGTGCTGCGGCTGGTCATTGGCAAACCCTGCTGGAACAGCACATCCGCCAGCCATGCGGCATTCGTATCGACAATCTGCCCATGCAACACTTCATCGCCCGTTGAGAGCATTTCAACACGTATCACGTTACATTCTCCTTATCCCTGTCGCTTTACTGTAGAAAGCGCGCAGGCGAAACACAATCGCCGTTGATGCGAAACAAGGATTCGAGACAAATGAGAGGGATAAAGCGGTAAAAAAGAGGAATCGGGCGTAACCTGCGTTACGCCCCGACAATTTAACGGCGGGCCAACAGTAAACCGACAAACAGGCCAGCGGCGGCGCCAATGCCGATCCCCTGCCACGGTTTTTCATGCACATAATCGTCGGCACGGTAAGCCGCTTTTTTGGCACGGTAATAATAGCTGTCAGAGGCCTGGCTAACGCGATTCTTCACGTCTTCCAGTGCTTGTTCCGCTTTAAGTTTCAATTCGATGTACTTTTGATCGGCCGGATCGCCCGACGATTTCAGTACTTCTTCCAGGGTTTCTGTCAGTAGCGCCAGGTCGTCATCAAGGCGAGTTTCAAATTGATCTGAAGATGACACGTTATACTTCCTCCATGCTCGTCACTTATCGTCGTTTAACTATAGTCATAAATTCGGTATTTGCTGCACGCAAGGGATTAGGATTACGCTGGGTTTTGCTCAACTCAATGCAAAGTTGCGTAATCCGCGCTGTTGCAGCGTGAAATCTGCTTCGCTTATTTGATTAATCTGATAAATTTTTGTCAGACTGAATTTTTTAATTTCGCGACTGTCGTATCCCCTTGTAGCCAGACGTAATGCGTCTTACGACAGTCACAACACACCAGAGCAGCTAAGGATTAGATTTCCGGCATGAATCGTAGAAAATTTATGAAAGCGTCCATGGCCCTCTCTGCCGCAAGCGGCATGACCGGGCTCTCCTCGCTGTTTGCGCAGTCCGCCTGGGCCGATGATGGCATCGCCGACGGCACCGCAGTGCGCTTCGATTTCGACTCACTGAAAAAGAAAGCCTCCGCGCTGGCGAAACAACCCTGGGGCGGCGCACCCGGCCCGCTTCCTGACACCCTGGCCAATCTGACACCGCAGGCCTACAACGAAATTCAGTACGATGCCAACCATTCGCTGTGGAACAACATTCCCGATCGCGAATTAGATGTGCAGTTCTTCCACGTGGGGATGGGCTTTAAACGCCGTATCCGCATGTTCTCAGTGGATGCCGATAGCCGTGAAGCGCGCGAAATCCACTTCCGTCCCGAACTGTTTAACTACCACAACGCTAACGTCGATACCCAACAACTGGTCGGCAAAACCGATTTGGGCTTCGCCGGTTTCCGCGCGTTTAAAAAGCCAGAACTGGCGCGTCGCGATATCGTCTCGTTCCTCGGTGCGAGCTACTTCCGTGCTGTTGATGAAACCTTCCAGTACGGCTTGTCAGCGCGCGGTGTGGCAGTAAACACCTTTAGCAACGGCCACGAAGAGTTCCCGGACTTTACCGCCTTCTGGTTTGAAACACCGAAAGCCGACGACACCACCTTCGTGGTTTATGCGCTGCTGGACGGCGCCAGCGTGACCGGTGCGTACAAGTTCACTATCCACTGCGAAGAGAAACGCGTGGTGATGGAGGTGGAAAACCACCTGTTTGCCCGTAACGACATTCGTCAGCTCGGCATCTCGCCGATGACCAGTATGTTTAGCTGCGGCACCAACGAGCGTCGCATGTGTAATACCTATCATCCACAAATCCATGACTCCGATCGTCTGGCAATGTGGACCGGTAAAGGGGAATGGATTGCACGCCCGCTGAACAACCCACAACGCTTGCAATTCAATGCTTATGAAGATGAAAACCCACGTGGTTTTGGTCTGCTGCAGCTCAACCACGACTTCAAAGATTATCAGGATGTCATTGGCTGGTACGACAAGCGCCCAAGCCTGTGGGTTGAGCCGATTGGCAAGTGGGGCAAAGGCGCCATCAACCTGATGGAGATCCCGACGACCGGTGAAACCCTGGATAACGTGGTGTGCTTCTGGCAGCCAACGGAACCGGTTAAAGCGGGCAGCGAATTTAACTTCCAGTACAAACTTTACTGGAGCCAACTGCCGCCCGTGCGCAGCGGGCTGGCGCGCGTCGATGCCACACGTACCGGCATCGGCGGTTTCCCGGAAGGTTGGGCGCCAGGCGAGCACTTCCCCGATCAGTGGTGCCGTCGCTTTGCGATTGATTTCGTCGGTGGCGACCTGAAAGCCGCTGCGCCGAAAGGCATTGAGCCGGTTATTACAGTCAATGCTGGCACCATCAAGCAGGTTGAGATTCTTTATGTGGAGCCGCTTAACGGCTACCGCATTCTGTTTGACTGGTATCCGAACAGCGACTCTACTAAGCCGGTGGATATGCGCCTGTTCCTGCGCACCAAAGATGAGACCTTAAGTGAAACCTGGCTGTATCAGTATTTCCCACCGCCGCCGGATCAGCGTAAATACACCGATGACCGACAGATGACGCCGGGCTGATATCCCCCTAAAAAGTTCGAATTTCGGGAAGGCAGCAAACGAGAGAACCCGATGAGCTGACTCAAGTCAGTGATTCGGGTGAGCCAGAGCAGCCAACTCACCGGTAATTTGAAGTATGACGGGTATAAATGGCGAGGAGAATTCCTCGCCATTACGCTTTCTGCATACCAATGTGCGGAATGTTATCTTCCATGTAAACGTCCCCCACCGCTTTGAAGCCAAGACGACCGTAAAACCCTTCCAGATGGGCCTGCGCTGATAAATAAATAGTGCGTTGCGGCCAATGGGTATCGCAGCTCTCCAGTGCTTTCTCCATCAGTCGATAGCCCAACTTCAGGCCACGCGCTTCTTCGGACACGATCACGCGACCAATCAGCACCGGGGCGCTGTCCAGTGAGGGCGTAAGCACGCGAGCGTAGGCCAATAATTTTCCGTCAAGGAAGCCCATAATGTGGCGATTCTCTGCTCGCAAATCCTGACCATCTACGTCTTGATAGGGGCAGTTTTGCTCCACAATGAATACGTGATTGCGCAGTGCCAGCACGGTATACAACTGCTGTGCACTCAGTTCACTGTGGTGGCAATCAAGCCATTGCATTTCCATGATGCTTCCTTGTCTGAGCGAAAAAAGTGATCCCCTGAGAGTATCACAGCGCGCGGGTATTAAGCAGCCGTACAGGGTTGCCGCATTGCCTTGTCGTGATCGCATTCTCAGATTACAGGCAAAAAAAATCAGGCCCTTGGGCCTGATTCCTGAGGTCAAAGCGCATTTACATCAGCGGCTGTGCCATCTGTACCAGCGAGATCAGTGGCTGCGGATAGACACCCAACAGCAGTACCAGAATCGCCGAGATCAGCACCACCACACCACCGGCGGTGAAGGCCCAGTTTGCTGGCGTATCACGATCGCGCGTGTGCATCTCAGGCGGGCTGAGGTACAGGCTCACGGTAACGCGCAGGTAGTAGTAAAGACCAATCGCACTACCAGCAACAACCGCCGCGGTCAGCCACCACAGATGCGCGTTCACACCGGAAGCAATGACGTAGAACTTACCAATGAAGCCCAGCGTCATCGGGATACCGGCCAGAGACAGCATCATCACGGTCATGACCGCTGACAGAATCGGGCGGTGCCAGAACAGACCACGGTAAGAGTAGAGCGTATCAGCATCCGGGCCACGGTACGGGCTGGACATCAGGCTGACCACACCGAACGCGCCGAGGCTGCTGAACAGGTAACCCGCCAGGTACACACCCGCCGTTTCCAGCGACAGCTGATGGGTTTTCACCGCAATCAGCGACACCAGCAAATAGCCCAGGTGCGCGATCGATGAGTAACCGAGCAGACGTTTGATGTTGCTCTGCGAAATCGCCATCAGGTTACCGAACAGAATCGACACAAAGGCGATGACACCCAGCACGGTGCGCACGGCTTCGCTGTCCGTCACTGGCGCGTACAGGAACAAGCGCATCACCACACCAAAGATGGCGATTTTGCTGGCGGTGGCCAGGAAGGTTGAAACCGGCGCAGGCGCACCCTGATAAACGTCTGGCGTCCACAGGTGGAACGGAACCAGTGACAGCTTAAAGCCGAGGCCGATAATCATCATGCCCAAACCGACCAGCAGCAATGGTTGCTGGATCATGCTGTCATTCAGGCTCTTACCTAACTGTACGAAGCTCAGGCTGCCCGAATCGGCATAAATCAGCGCAATACCGAAAATCAGGAACGATGAGGCCGCCGCTGACAAGATCATGTATTTCAGCGCCGCTTCCAGCGAACGTTTCTGGCGGAAGGCGTAACCGATAAGACCAAACAGCGGCAGTGACAGCAGTTCAATACCGATGAACAGTGCCGCCAGATGGTTGGCACTCGCCAGCACGATGCCACCGAGCGCCGCGATCAGCACCAGCAGATAGAACTCATCTTTGTTGTCCGGGAAACCGGCCAGCCACGGATAAGCAAAGGTGCAGGTCGCGAGGCTGGCCAGCAGCACCAGCGCGGTGTAGAACATCGAGTAGCCGTCAACGCGCAGCAGCGGCGTGACATCCATGGCGCCGACATGACCGACAAACCACAGTGAAAACAGCGCCACGTTCAGGCCAATGACCGTCAGCGTGGCATTGACAAAGTGGTTGCGTCGCCACGCAATGGACAGCATCACCACCACCACCGTCAATCCGACGATCAACAGCGGCAGTAACGCAATCAGATGTTGAGGAGTTATTGTCATGGCGAATTACGGCCTTGTAGTTGAAATTGAAGCGGTAAACCACTGCTGAATATTGCTCATCGCAGCGTGAGAGGTATCAAGGATCGGCTGTGGATAAACACCCAGCAGAACCAGCAGCACCACCAGCACGCCGATCGTCATGAATTCACGCGGTGACATGCCCGGCAGCGGATCTTTCGATTTCGCTTCGCCGTAGTAAGCGCGCTGCATCATCACCAGCGAATACACCGAGGCAAACACCAGGCCAAAGGTGGCAATCACGATAATCACCGGCACCACCTGGAAACTGCCGGTCAGAATCATAAATTCGCCGACAAAGTTACCGGTGCCTGGCATACCGAGGTTGGCCACCGCGAAGAACAGCGACAGGCCTGGAATCCATTTAATGCGTGACCACAAACCGCCCATCTGACGCAGGTCACGGGTATGCAGACGCTCATACAGCTGACCACACAAGATGAACAGTGCTGCGGCGGACAGGCCGTGAGCAATCATCTGAATCACCGCGCCCTGGAACGCCAGCTGGCTGCCGGTATAGATAGCAATCAGCACGAAGCCCATGTGCGAAACGGAGGTGTAAGCAATCAGACGTTTGATATCCGTCTGCGAGAACGCCATCCAGGCACCGTAGAAGATACCCAGTACACCGAGCCACATAGCAATCGGCGCAAACTCTGCGGAAGCATTCGGGAACAGTGGCAGGCTGAAACGCAGCAGACCGTACGCCGCCGTTTTCAGCAAGATACCTGCGAGGTCAACCGAACCGGCGGTCGGTGCCTGACTGTGCGCATCCGGCAACCAGCCGTGCAGAGGCACCACCGGCATTTTTACGGCGAAGGCGATAAAGAAGCCGAGCATCAGCAGATATTCAACGGTGTGCGACATTGGCGTTTTCAGCAGTTCTTCGTAGCTGAAGGTCCAGACGCCGGTGGCGTTGTAGTGCACAAACACCAGCGCCAGAATCGCAATCAACATCACCAGACCGGAAGCCTGGGTATAGATGAAGAATTTGGTTGCGGCACTGATACGCGTTTTACCGTCAGAGGCTTTGTGACCCCAGAGCGCGATGAGGAAGTACATCGGCACCAGCATCATTTCCCAGAAGAAGAAGAACAGGAACATGTCGATGGAGAGGAACACGCCAATCACACCACCGAGGATCCACATCAGGTTGAGGTGGAAAAAGCCCTGATATTTCTCGATTTCATTCCAGGAACAGAGCACCGCCATCAAACCGAGCAGGCCGGTCAGCACCACCATCAGCAGTGACAAACCGTCAATAGCCAGATGGAAGTTAATACCGAAGCGTGGAATCCATGGCACCGAGAAAGTCGACTGCCACTGCGGCATTCCAGCAGCCTGGGTGAGTGAATAGCCTCCCTGCAGCCACAACTGCAGACCGAGTGCCAGCGTCAGCCCCATGGTGATCATGGCGATCCAACGCGGCACTTTTGCGCCGAGGCGCTCTGCTAACCAGCAAAGCAGACCCCCAACAAAAGGTATGATTATTAGCCAAGGTAATAGCACGGCATACTTCCCTTTTTTCAACCTGATTTCGAGTTATCTTGCTTGCCACTTCCATCACCGTCAGCGCTCGCCACCCTCACGTACAAAATACGCTTTGGTTGCTGCACACTAACGGCAACGAAACGGGCTATATCAATAACGCTTCGTCATTCAGGCAATTTTTCACATTCGCTTCTGGGGTGAAAGAACCCTTGATCCTCTCGCCCCCGCTCATCAATCTTTAAATCACCAGCATCAGCGCCAGTACCACCACGGCACCGACACTCATGGAAGCCACATACCAGCGCACGTAACCGTTCTCGCTCACCACCAGGCCTTTATTACCGACACGCGACAGCAGCGCAGGCAGGTTCATGAGTGAGTTCAGCGGATCGCGCTTCAGCAACCAGGCAATGCCGAGATAAGGTTTCACAAACACCTTGTCATACAGCCAGTCGAAGCCCCATGCCGCAAACCACCAGGTGCCGAAGAAACGGCCCGGCGCGCTGTTAGCAACGCGGGTGACCAGCTGGCGTTTGCCGAGCCACAGGGCAGCAGCAATCAGGATGCCGACAATCGCGACCACGCCTGAGGTGATTTCCAGCGCCACTTTTCCGCCCTCACCGAATTCATTCTGCGGCAGCACGCCCGCCAGCGGTGGCGTAATCATGGCGCCAACGAAGGTGGAGAGCACTAACAGAACAATCAGTGGCAGATGGTGAGTAATGCCTTTGCCCGCATGCGCATGAATTTTCTCTTCGCCGTGGAACACGATGAAGATCATGCGGAAGGTGTAGATTGAGGTCAGGAATGCACCGACCAGACCCGCCACCATCAGATTGATGTGACCATTCGCCAGCGCACCAAACAGAATTTCATCTTTACTGTAGAAACCTGCGGTAATCAGCGGCAGTGCCGCCAGCGCTGCGCCGCCGACCAGGAAGCAGGTGTACACCAATGGGATGCTCTTACGCAGGCCGCCCATTTTGAAGATGTTCTGCTCGTGGTGGCAGGCCAGAATGACCGAACCAGAAGAAAGGAACAGCAGTGCTTTGAAGAACGCGTGCGTCATCAAGTGGAAAATGGCCGCGTCCCATGCCTGTACGCCCAGCGCGAGGAACATGTAGCCGATTTGACTCATAGTAGAGTAAGCCAGCACGCGCTTGATGTCGGTTTGCACCAGCGCGGCAAAGCCTGCCAGCACTAAGGTGATCGCACCCACAATCCCCACCAGATGCAGCACTTCCGGCGTCAGCAGGAACAGGCCATGGGTACGCGCAATCAGGTAAACACCCGCGGTCACCATGGTGGCGGCGTGGATCAGCGCTGATACCGGCGTAGGACCCGCCATCGCATCGGCCAGCCACGTTTGCAACGGCAACTGTGCAGATTTACCGACCGCACCACCCAACAGCATCAGGGTTGCCCACTGCAGCATGTGGTTGTCAGCGGCGAAGTGCGCCGGCGCCAGCTCCACCAGCTCGCGGAAGTTCAGCGTACCCAGTTCGTTGTAAAGAATGAACAGCGCGAATGCCAGGAACACGTCACCGACACGGGTGATGATAAAGGCTTTCATCGCCGCTTTGCCGTTCTCTGGGTTGCTGTAGTAGAAGCCAATCAGCAGATAAGAACACAGGCCCACGCCTTCCCAACCGAGATACATCAGCATCAGGTTGTCGGCCAGCACCAACACCACCATGCTTGCGATGAACAGGTTGGTGTAAGCGAAGAAGCGTGAATAGCCCTCTTCACCGCGCATGTACCATGAAGCGAACATGTGGATGAAGAAACCGACACCCGTGACCACCGACAGCATGGTCAGTGACAAGCCGTCCAGTACCAGGTTCACTTTGATATCAAAGTGTCCGACCTGAATCCAGGTCCACAGCGCCTGAGTAAAAGGCTGTTGACCGTTGCTGAAGAAATCCATTCCAACGAAAACGGTGGTCAATGCCGCCAAACCGACCGATCCCATTCCCACCGCTGCCGACAGATTCTCCGACCAGCGACCACGGGAAAACGCCAATAGCAGGAAGCCAATCAGCGGAAATAATACGGTTAAATAGAGAAGATTCATCCGCGCATCTCGCTCACTGTGTCAATATTCAGCGTCTGACGACGACGATAGAGCTGGAGCAGCAGGGCCAGGCCAATGCTGGCTTCCGCCGCCGCGAGGCTGATCGCCAGAATGTACATCACCTGGCCGTCAGCTTGTCCCCAGTAGCTACCTGCTACCACCAGCGCCAGTGCCGCGGCGTTGATCATGATCTCCAGACCAATCAGCATGAACAGCAAATTGCGGCGCAGTACCAGCGAGGTCAGGCCGAGAACAAACAGCACAGCAGCCAACATCAGGCCGTGTTGTAACGGGATCATGCGTGATCCTCCTTATTCGCATGTGCATCAGCATGGCGATTGCTCAGCACTTCGCCCTGACGCTCTTCACGTCCGATATGGAAGGCCACCACCAGACCGGCCAGCAGCAGCATTGACGCCAGCTCAACCGCCAGTACGTAAGGACCAAACAGACTGATACCCACCGCTTTCGCATCGATCACGGTGCCATCAATGCCCTGATCGTGCGCGGTGCTAATGGCGTAAATCATCACTACCAGCAGCAACAGGGAGACGATGCCCGGCCCAATCCACAGCGAAGGCTTCAGCCACTCGCGCTCCTGGTCCTGCTGGGTTTTGCCCAGGTTCAGCATCATCACCACGAACACGAACAGCACCATAATGGCACCGGCGTAAACGATGATCTCCAGCGCACCGGCAAAGTAGGCGCCCATTGAGAAGAACACACCCGCAATCGAAAGCAGCGACACAATCAGGTACAGCAGCGCATGTACCGGATTGGTGTGCGTGATGACGCGCAATGTCGTCAGCACCGCCACCAGTCCGCAAAGATAAAACGCAAATTCCATACCTGGCTCCTTAAGGTAACAAGCTTTTGACGTCGATTGGCTTGGCTTCGTTTTCCGCTTCGCCCTTCTCTTTCCCGTCGATCGCCATACCCGCCATGCGATAGAAGTTGTACTCCGGATATTTACCCGGACCGGAAATCAGCAGGTCCTGCTTCTCATACACCAGATCCTGACGCTTGAACTCACCCAACTCGAAATCGGGGGTCAGCTGAATCGCCGTGGTCGGGCAGGCTTCTTCGCACAGACCGCAGAAGATGCAGCGCGAGAAGTTGATGCGGAAGAACTCCGGATACCAACGACCATCAACCGTTTCCGCTTTCTGCAGTGAGATACAACCCACTGGGCAGGCTACTGCACACAGGTTACAGGCAACGCAACGCTCTTCGCCGTCGGGATCGCGCGTCAGCACGATACGACCACGGTAGCGCGGCGGCAGATAGACCGGCTCTTCTGGATACATCTGGGTTTCGCGCTTGGCGAAGGCGTGCATGCCTATCATCCAGATACTGCGCACTGTCGTGCCGAAGCCAACGACAATATCTTTTAAAGTCATCTCAAAACCCCTTACTGCGCGCTGTACAGAATCACTGCGGCGGTCGCCAGCAGGTTCAATAACGTCAACGGCAGACACACTTTCCAGCCGAACGACAGCACCTGGTCATAACGTGGACGCGGCAGCGCAGCACGAATCAGGATAAACATCACCATAAAGAACGCCGTTTTCAGGGCGAACCAGATGAATGGCGGCAGGAATGGACCGTGCCAGCCACCGAAGAACAGCGTCACAATTAGCGCTGAAACGGTGGTGATCGCCACGTATTCACCGACGAAGAACAGACCGAACTTCATACCGGCGTATTCGATGTGGTAACCATCGGCCAGTTCCTGTTCCGCTTCTGGTTGGTCAAACGGATGACGGTGACAAACCGCCACGCCCGCGATACAGAAGGTTACGAAGCCGAAGAACTGCGGAATGATGTTCCACAAGTGCGTCTGGCTCTCGACGATGGCGTTCATGTTAAATGAACCGGCTTGCGCCACCACACCCATCAGCGACAGGCCAAGGAACACTTCGTAGCTCAGCGTCTGCGCCGACGCACGCATCGCACCCAGCAGCGAGTATTTGTTGTTACTCGACCAACCGGCGAACAGCACAGCGTAGACTGCCAGACCCGCCATCATCAGGAAGAACAGCAGACCGATATTCAGGTCGGTGACCATCCAGGTCGGCGAAACCGGCACGATAGCAAACGCCAGCAGCAGCGAGACAAAGGCAATAACCGGTGCCAGAGTAAAGATGAAGCGATCGGTAAACGGCGGAACCCAGTCCTCTTTGAAGAACATTTTGATCATGTCAGCCGCGAGCTGCAGCGAGCCGCCCCAGCCAACACGGTTCGGTCCATAACGGTTCTGCCATAAGCCGAGCAGACGACGCTCGGCGAAACTCATAAAGGCACCACAACCCACTACCACCAGCAGGATCACAATGGTTTTCAGGATCTGGACGAGGATGTCGATAGCGTCCGGTGTCAGCCAGCTCATTGTGCAGCCTCCTGCAGTTTGTCAACTTGCGCACCTGAGAGGAACGGCGGCACACCTGGCATACCCAGCGGCAGACCCACCTGCCCTGCTTGCAGGGAAGTGGAGAAGCGTACTGGCAGACGCAGCGTTTCACCGGCACAAACCAGTTCAACCGCAGAGCCGTTGTTGACGCCCAGTTTCTCCGCATCAGCCGGGTTAATCACCAGCGTGGCTGGCGACATACGCTTCTGGAAAGTCGGTGAACGCTGAGTCATCTCTTCACTACCAAACAGCTGATAGTAAGGTGCAACGCGATATTGGCTGCCTTCCACAAAGCTTTCTGGCACGGCGGTGAACCACGGCAGTGATCCTTCGCTCGCTTCAAACAGACGCACACCTGGATCGCCATGACGCAGTTTGCCACCGACTTCAGCCTGGAACTTGTTCCATGCTTGCGGGGAGTTCCAGCCTGGAGCCCAGGCGAATGGAATCTGCGAACGTGGTGCGCTTGGTTGGTTGTTACCCTCCATTGAGAAGGCAAACATGGTGTCTTTGTCTTGCGGCTGACGCGGTTCGTGCACGCTAATATTGGCACGCATCGCGGTACGGCCACTGTTACGGTGCGGTGAACGCGCCAGTTTCTGACCGCGGATGCGGAAGCTTGCGTCCGGCGCCGCGTCTTTAATACCTTTCAGCTGCGGCAATGCGGCAACGGTGGCATCGATCACGTGATCAAGCAGCGTCCAATCAATCTGACGGCTTTCAACAGTGCTGTGCAGCGAGTGCAGCCAGCGCCAGCTCTCCAGCATCACGATGTTGTTGTCGTAGTAAGACGGATCGTAAACCTGGAAGAAACGCTGTGCGCGGCCTTCCTGGTTGATCGAGGTGCCATCACTCTCTGCGAAGCTCGCAGTCGAGAGCACCAGACCGGCTTTTTCCAGCGTCGCCGTGCGCTGATGATCAACCACAATCACGTGTGCGGTGTTGTGCAAAGCCGCATCCACGGTGGCTTTCGGTGCGTGACGGTAAAGATCGTTTTCCAACACCACCAGCGCTTCCGCTTCGCCTTTATCCAGCTGTTCCAGCGCGCTATCCAGCGATTGTCCACCCATCAGGCCGAGACCAAAGCTGTTGGCGGCACCCGCAAGGAAGGTGATACCGACATCGGCACCGCGACCTTTCAGTGCTTTCGCCACGTTGGCGGCCGCTTCAATCATCGCGGTGCTGCCAGAGTGGGTACCAGAAATTATCAGTGGCTTTTTGGCACCGGCTAACGCCTGTACCACCACATCCAGCTTGCCGTTCAGCTTGCTGTCAAAGCCACTGACGGCTGGAGCTGCTTCATCGAGCGCATTGGCAATGGCGAAACCGAGACGAGCCTGATCTTCCACCGGTGCGCGATAGCTCCACGCCGCGATATCATCAAGGCGGGTTTCATCAACGTTGGTGACAAACAGCGGATGTTTGGCGTGCTGACCGATGTTCAGGATCGCCGCGATCTGCCAGTCAGCCACTTTCTGGGCTGCTGCCATTTCACGCGCTTTTCCTTTCACCGCCTGGCGCACAGAGAGTGCGACACGCGCACCAACCTGCGTCAGATCTTCACCCAGCACCAGCACCGCATCGTAGCTTTCGATTTCACGCAGTGATGGCGTATAGATACCGCCTTCCTGCAGTACTTTCAGCATCAACTCCACGCGTGCTTGCTCAGCGGCAGACATACCGGTGGAGAAGTTTTCCGCGCCGACGAGTTCACGCAGCGCAAAGTTGCTTTCAATGCTGGCACGCGGAGAACCAATGCCGATCACGCGCTTCGCCTGACGCAGTACGTCAGCCGCCGCATTCACCGCTTGTTCAGCGTTGAGGCTGACCCAATCGTTACCGCGTTTCTGCACTGGATGACGTGGACGATCTTTGCGGTTTACATAGCCGTAACCGAAGCGACCGCGGTCACACAGGAAATAGTGGTTTACGGTGCCGTTGTAGCGGTTTTCAATACGACGCAATTCACCATAACGTTCGCCTGGGCTGGTGTTACAACCCACGCTGCACTGCTGGCAGATGCTCGGTGCGAACTGCATATCCCATTTACGGTTGTAGCGTTCGGAGTGCGTTTTATCGGTGAATACGCCGGTCGGGCAGATTTCGACCAGGTTACCGGAGAACTCGCTCTCCAGCGTGCCATCTTCCGGGCGACCGAAGTAAACGTTGTCATGGGCACCGTAAACGCCAAGATCTTTGCCGTCTGCGTAATCTTTGTAGTAACGCACGCAGCGATAGCAGGCAATACAGCGGTTCATTTCATGGGAGATGAACGGGCCGAGGTCCTGATTCTGGTGCGTACGTTTGGTGAAGCGGTAACGACGGAAGCTGTGGCCCGTCATGACCGTCATATCTTGCAGATGGCAGTTACCGCCCTCTTCGCACACTGGACAGTCGTGCGGGTGGTTGGTCATCAGCCATTCCACCACGCTTTCACGAAACTCTTTCGCTTCGCCATCGTCGATGGAGATAAAGGTGCCGTCCGACGCCGGTGTCATGCATGACATAACAAGACGACCACGGGTATCTTCGGCATTCTGGAATTGCTTCACCGCGCACTGGCGGCAGGCACCCACGCTTCCCAGCGCCGGATGCCAGCAAAAATAAGGAATATCAAGGCCCAAAGAGAGACACGCCTGCAACAGGTTGTCGGCTCCGTTCACATCATATTCTTTACCGTCTACATGGATTGTAGCCATAGTGAACATGCTTCCGTAAGGCTCGCCCTAAGACAAGCGTTAAACATCTAATTCTGTCCCCCGCGCCGTGTCGGCGCAGGGTGAATTCCGTGTACGGCGGCTGATTACCAGCGCGCTTTCAGCAGGTTGGGCTGAATACCACCGATCGATCGGGTATTGCCAAACACCTGCGGCGCAATGCCGGCTTCAAACTCTTCACGGAAATATTTAATCGCGCTCTGCAATGGCTCAACGGCACCCGGTGCGTGGGCACAGAAGGTTTTACCTGGGCCGAGTTGGCGGCAAAGCTGCAGCAGGGTTTCGATGTCACCCGGCTGGCCTTTTTTCTGCTCCAACGCACGCAGGATCTTCACGCTCCATGGCAAGCCATCACGGCACGGCGTACACCAGCCACAGGATTCACGCGCAAAGAACTCTTCGAGGTTACGCACCAGCGACACCATACCAATCTCATGATCGACCGCCATCGCCAGCGCAGTACCTAAACGGCTACCGGCTTTACCGATGCTGGCAAATTCCATTGGCAGGTCGAGATGTTGATCGGTCAGGAAATCCGTACCCGCACCGCCTGGCTGCCAGGCTTTAAACTTCAGGCCATCACGCATGCCACCGGCATAATCTTCGAGAATCTCACGCGCGGTCGTGCCAAACGGCAGTTCCCACACGCCTGGATTTTTCACGCGGCCAGAGAAGCCCATCATTTTGGTGCCGGTGTCTTCGCTGGTAGAGATGTTCTTGTACCAGTCAACACCGTTGAGGAAGATGGCTGGGACGTTGGACAAGGTTTCCACGTTGTTGACGCAGGTTGGCTTGCCCCATACGCCCGCACTCGCTGGGAATGGTGGCTTAGAACGCGGGTTCGCGCGGCGACCTTCCAGTGAGTTGATCAGCGCGGTTTCTTCACCACAGATATAGCGCCCAGCACCGGTATGCACGATCAGTTCAAAATCGAAACCGGTACCGAGAATGTTTTTACCGAGGTAGCCCGCTTCGGTGGCTTCGGCAATCGCACGGCGCAGATGCACGGCCGCTTCGATATACTCGCCACGCAAGAATATGTAGCCCCGGTAGGCTTTCAAGGCGAACGCACTGATCAGCATACCTTCCACCAACTGGTGCGGCATTTGCTCCATCAGCAGGCGGTCTTTATAGGTGCCTGGCTCCATTTCATCGGCGTTACACAGCAGGTAACGGATGTTCATGGATTCGTCTTTCGGCATCAGGCTCCACTTCAGGCCGGTGTTAAAGCCTGCGCCACCGCGACCTTTCAGACCGGAGTCTTTCACTGCCGCAACGATTTCGTCCTGGCTCATACCTTTCAGTGCTTTATCAGCGCCGACATAACCGTTTTTACTGCGATATTCATCGATCCACACCGGCTGCTTGTCATCGCGCAGACGCCAGGTGAGTGGATGAGTTTCCGCAGTACGAATGATCTGTTTAATGGTCATTGATACTGCTCCAGCAGATTGGCGATGCCTTCCGGGGTCAGATGAACATGGGTATCTTCATCCACCATCATGGTTGGGCCTTTGTCACAGTTGCCCAGGCAGCAGGTTGGCAGCAAGGTAAAGCGACCATCGGCTGTGGTCTGGCCCGGCTTGATATTCAGGTTCTGCTCAAGCGCGGCCTGAATGCCCTGGAAACCTGTGATGTGGCACACCACGCTGTCGCAGTAACGAATAACGTGACGGCCTACCGGCGTACGGTAAATCTGGCTATAGAAAGTGGCCACACCTTCCACGTCACTGGCTGGAATACCCAGCACGTCAGCAATGGCATTGATGGCACCGTCCGGTACCCAACCACGCTGTTTCTGCACGATCTTCAACGCTTCAATCGAAGCGGCGCGCGCATCTTCGTAATGGTGTTTTTCGTGCTCGATAGCGTGGTGCTCGGTCTCGCTCAGCACAAAGACCTCATCAGGGTCGATAGTGTGAATGGCAATTTTTTGATCGTGCATAATTAGCGGTCCACGTCTGACATAACAAAATCGATACTACCGAGGTATACGATCAAGTCGGATACCAGGCTGCCACGGATCACCGATGGGATCTGCTGCAGATGCGGGAAGCTTGGCGTACGCACGCGGGTGCGGTAGCTCATGGTGCTGCCATCGCTGGTCAGGTAGTAGCTGTTGATCCCTTTCGTCGCTTCAATCATCTGGAAGGATTCGTTGGCCGGCATGACCGGGCCCCACGAAACTTGCAGGAAGTGCGTGATCAGGGTTTCGATGTGTTGCAGCGTGCGCTCTTTCGGTGGCGGCGTGGTCAGCGGGTGATCCGCTTTGAACGGGCCTTCCGGCATGTTTTTCAGGCACTGTTCCAGAATGCGCAGTGACTGCCACATCTCTTCCATTTTCAGTTGAACGCGGGTGTAGGCATCACTAATGCCTGCGCCAACCGGGATCTCAAAATCGAAGTTTTCATAGCCTGAATACGGACGCCATTTACGTACGTCAAAGTCGAGGCCGGTGGCACGCAAGCCAGCACCGGTGGTGCCCCACGCCAGCGCTTCGTCCATGTTATACGCCGCAACGCCTTGCGAACGACCCATCAACACGGTATTGCGCAGTGCGGCTTTGTCATACTCTTTCAGACGCTTCGGCATCCAGTCGAGGAACTCACGCAGCAGACGCTCCCACCCTTTCGGCAGATCGTGTGCCACACCGCCGATGCGGAACCAGGCTGGGTGCATACGGAAACCGGTGATCGCTTCAACCACGTCATAAATTTTCTGACGGTCGGTAAAGGCGAAGAACACCGGCGTCATCGCACCAACGTCCTGGATAAAGGTGGAGATGTACAGCAAGTGGCTGTTGATGCGGAACAGCTCAGACAGCATCACGCGGATCACATTGACGCGATCTGGCACGGTGATCCCGGCTAATTTTTCCACCGCCAGCACGTAAGGCATCTCGTTCACGCAGCCGCCGAGATATTCGATACGGTCAGTGTACGGAATGTAGCTGTGCCAGGATTGACGCTCACCCATCTTCTCGGCACCACGGTGGTGATAACCGACATCAGGTACGCAGTCGACGATCTCTTCGCCATCCAACTGCAGGATGATACGGAAGGCACCGTGCGCGGACGGGTGGTTAGGACCCAGGTTGAGGAACATGAAGTCCTCATTGGTGGTGCTACGCTTCATGCCCCAGTCTTCAGGCTTGAAGGTCAGCGCCTCCATCTCCAGATCTTCTTTCTGTTTGGTCAGCTCGAACGGGTCGAACTCAGTGGCACGCGCCGGGTAATCTTTACGCAGCGGATGGCCTTCCCAGGTCTGCGGCATCATGATGCGCGTCAGGTGCGGGTGACCATTAAAGGTGATACCAAACATCTCCCAGGTTTCGCGCTCATACCAGTTGGCATTGGCGAAGATTTTGGTGATGGTTGGCACATTCAGATCGTTTTCAGACAGCGCCACCTTGAGCATGATGTCGCGGTTGCGTTCAATTGAAAGCAGGTGATAGAAAACGGAAAAATCCGCGGCGGGTAAACCGGCGCGGTTGGTACGTAAACGCTCATCGAAGCCGTGCAAGTCATAGAGCATGACGTACGGCTTTGGCAGCTTACGCAAGAATTCGACAATTTCCAGTAACTGTTCACGCTTCACCCAGACGACCGGAATCCCGGTGCGGGTGGCCTGAACGGTAAAGGCATCCGGCCCAAAACGGTTACGCAGCTCGCCGACCACTGGATCATCCAGGTGGTCACGGGTTTGCCATGCAGGCTGAGCGAGATCTTGCGTGGTTAAATCTGTCATACGTTACTCACCATTCCGGCCTGTAATCAGGCGCTAAAAGAAGGCGTCAGGATGGCGGCGCACATTAAATTGTGATGTTCTGCTGCGGCCGTTGTGCCATCCGTGTACGGGAAGCTTAGACTTCGTCTGGCGTTCTCAGGTTAGTGACGGCAATACGCTCGCCGCGTTTTCTCTCACGCTCTGGCTGCATATTGGCGCGATAAACGCCCTGATCACCCACCACCCACGACAGTGGACGGCGCTCTTTGCCAATCGACTCACGCAGCAGCAGCAGCGCCTGCATGTAAGCTTCAGGACGCGGTGGGCAGCCCGGGATGTACACGTCAACCGGCAGGAATTTATCCACGCCTTGCACCACAGAGTAGATGTCGTACATGCCGCCCGAGTTTGCACAAGCGCCCATGGAGATCACCCATTTCGGCTCCAGCATCTGGTCATACAAACGCTGAATAACCGGCGCCATTTTGGTAAAGGGCGTACCGGCGATCACCATAAAGTCAGCCTGACGTGGAGAGGCACGCATAACTTCCGCACCAAAACGTGCCACGTCATGCACCGCAGTGAATGACGTGGTCATTTCCACGTAGCAACAGGAAAGGCCGAAGTTATACGGCCAGAGAGAGTTCTTACGACCCCAGTTCACCATGTCATGCAGGGCGTGCTCGAGCTTGCCCATGTAGACGCTGCGATGAACGTGCTGCTCCAGGGGATCGGTAACAATCTCCTGTTTCTGCAGAGGATAACGATCGTTATCACCGCCGCCATTCGGGTCTACGCGTGTCAGCGTGTAGTCCATCTTATTGCCTCGCTTTTACTGCTTATGAGGGTTGGTGTGGTTGTGGCTGACCGGGATTGATTTGACCACTACGCGACGACGCGCAGGAGCCCAATCCAGTGCACCGATGCGCACCAGATAAACCAGGCCTGCCAATAGCACCAAAATGAAAATTGCGGCTTCGACAAAGCCAACCCAACCGCTTTCACGGATTGAAGTCGACCATGCGTATAAATAGAGGGCTTCGACGTCGAAAATAACGAAGAACATCGCAACCAGATAGAATTTAGCGGAGAGGCGAATATGAGTATCACCGACAGATTCGATACCCGATTCAAATGGGGTGTCTTTATGGCGTGCCCGTGCACGACCACCTAATAACCAACCGCCGGTCAACATGAAGGCACACAGGCCAAATGCAATAACAATAAAAACAATAAACGCCCAGTGATGAGCGATCACTTCTGTGGTTGTCGACATACTCTTTGCTTACTCATCAAAAGTGGCGCTGGCATCCTGCACTGTTGCAGCAAACACACCACATGAATTCAAGGGAAGGATAAAAAACCTTGTAAACTATGCTGTCATTATCAAATAAGCAGCAATTTTATGGGGTTTTTTACTCCTTTCTATAACCTTTTGTCAACTTTGACAAAAGCATCCAAACATTAATTAACACCCGTAGCATATTATTAACAAACGAACCCCATCATACCAGCTAAATCGCTTCAGTTTGTGAGGTTAATTTCAGTGTAGCGGGTATTCACATGCATGGATCGTGCATTTAACAATCATATTTTGACAGGTCTTACAGGGATTTCCCCCCCCTTATAGGGGGTATTTTTTTGATCCAGAACACATAATGGTGTTTTTTGCTGTAAAAATCGGCGATCGGTACAGGCAAATGCCCTGGGAAAGATGGCACGGAATGATAAAGAAGTTCCACTTTGAGCAAAAATGGAACAACCTCCATTTTTCAGGAAGACAGGAAAATTATTGATGGTGAATCGCGTTAGAAAGCGTGAATTAAAATGCATAAAAAGAGCCTTAGCTGATGTTTATCAGTCTAAGGCTCATTTTAATAAGTTTTAACAATTAACCGGTATTCCAATGTGAAGGAATAACCCGCTATTGTTCTCCTTACTCTTCGTCATCCAACAGCAGGGTGCCATCTGGATTTGCCGTCAGATTGTAAGGATCGTTGGTCGACTGCATCGCATTGAAGATCGCCAGCGCCAACTCGTTATCACTGTCTGGATTACGACACAACAGGTACTGAGTATCCGGCAATACCGGCAGCCCTTCAGCTGCACCCATCACACGCAGCTCTGGGCTCATCATCTCAACCGGACGTGCTGTAACACCCAGACCCGCTTTCACTGCCGCACGCACCGCTGCCAGCGTTGATGCAACATACGAAATGCGCCATGGGATGCCCGCTTCATTCAGGTGATCGATCGCCATGTCACGATACGGACTTGGTTCATCCAGCAGCACCAGTGGAATGGCTTCGCCGCGCTGGAAGATGTAATCCGCAGCACAGTACCAAAGCGTAGGTGAGGTACGCAGGACCTGATGGGTGAAATTACCAGGACTGGACGTGGTGACAACCAGATCAACCTCACCCTGATTCAGCATTTCCATCATGAACGGGTTGCGTTTGACGCGCACATCAATGGCCAGCTTCGGATAGACCGACGTTACGCGGTTAAGCAGGAACGGCAGAATGGTATCGGAAGTGTCATCGGAGGCGCCAATGGTCAGTACGCCCTGGATGTTGCTGTACATTAATGAGGTGCACGCTTCGTCGTTGAAACGAAGGATCTTTCTGGCGTAGCCGAGCAACTGGATGCCATGCTCCGTCAACAATTTATTACGTCCATGTCTGGCAAACAGCTCTTTACCTACCAATTGTTCCAGACGTTGCATCTGCTGACTTACTGCGGATTGCGTTCTGCACACTGCTGCAGCCGCCGCCGCAAAAGTATTCAAGTCAGCAACAGCAACAAAAGTACGCAGCAGATCGAGGTCGAGATTCAGTATCGGACGATTTGCATTAGTCATGTTTTTTCTTCACTTATAAGATTTTTTAAAACTACTACCCTGGTGTATTACCCTACTTATCAAATAGATAAGAGGTAATGGTGCTTAATGACAGCCCTGTGTGGAGCTGTCATGGAAAAATCGTGTCAGGCGGATGCCGACGGATACGTCACTCTGTATTCAGAGGAGCGCCGTCTAATAAGACAGAACAACTTCGGGTCCGAAGACGTATGTCGCACAGGTGCTGGAAGCTGCGTAGTTGTCTAGTTTCCCGCGAAAACGGCCTGCGGGTCAAAAAGAGATAACATCATGTTATGCTGATGCGAAGCGATAAAGTGCATCAAATAATAAATTATACTTAATCATTTTTACGCTTTAAAGGGAAATGTTTTCGATCAAATCATCGCATTTTTTGACCAAATCCCTTTTCCGCTACATCCTGCCACAATGCCGCTCATTTTTTAACCGCCCAGGTTCTTAAACTGCTGCAGCAGCGTTAAAGTTACAGTGTAAATGCTATTTAAACGGCTGCTGTGATCAGAATAGGTCACTTCGCAGCGCTTCATGCTGCCACCTTAAACTGATTAAGAATGCGTGACCTTCAATGGCACCAGCGATGGATGCAACGACACTGTTTAGTTCTTCGACATCCAACAAGATTTCTTTAACTATTTCATCAGGTCGCTAATGGTTTTTTTTGCAGGATGTAAATAAAAAATTTCTTAATGACCTCCAATACATATGGATTAGCGGCTTTACAGCACCAGCACAAACCACCAGCATTTTGTATCACAAAAAAACACACCAATAGAGTTATTAACCAGATTAACCCTCATATACTGCGTTTTGCGCCACCCGAGGCGGGAATCATTGGCAAACGCGCCAAAACCTTAAGCCGCCCTTCTTTTGTGACAGTGAGAGGAGTAAATTGGGCAGGTTTGATTTTGGTGGCAGGTTAAAGGACTCTGCCCGTTAAGGCGGTAACGATGAATTTTCAAATTGATAAATCCGGCAAGCTGGAAAATGTCTGTTATGACATCCGTGGTCCGGTACTGAAAGAAGCTAAGCGTCTGGAAGAAGAAGGTAATAAAGTTCTCAAACTCAACATCGGCAACCCTGCCCCGTTTGGTTTTGAAGCCCCTGATGAAATTTTGGTTGATGTGATTCGCAACCTGCCGAGTTCGCAAGGCTATTGTGATTCAAAAGGGCTGTATTCGGCGCGTAAAGCGATTATGCAGCACTACCAGGCGCGTGATATGCGCGATGTTACCGTCGAAGATATCTACATTGGTAACGGTGTCTCTGAACTGATTGTGCAGGCGATGCAAGCATTGCTGAACAGTGGTGATGAGATGCTGGTACCTGCGCCAGATTATCCGTTATGGACGGCAGCCGTGTCGCTGTCGAGCGGTAAAGCTGTGCATTATCTGTGTGATGAGTCTGCGGGCTGGTTCCCGGATTTGGACGATATCCGCAGTAAGATAACCCCGCGCACGCGTGGCATCGTCATCATCAACCCGAACAACCCAACGGGTGCGGTGTACAGCAAAGAACTGCTGATGGAAGTGGTGGAGATTGCGCGTCAGCACAACCTGATCATTTTCGCTGACGAAATCTACGACAAGATTTTGTACGACGAGTCACAGCACCATTCGATTGCGGCACTGGCGCCGGATCTGCTGACCGTGACCTTTAATGGCCTGTCGAAAACCTACCGTGTTGCGGGATTCCGTCAGGGTTGGATGGTGTTAAACGGTCCGAAGAAACACGCTAAAGGCTATATCGAAGGGCTGGAAATGCTGGCGTCGATGCGTTTGTGCGCCAACGTTCCTGCTCAGCATGCGATTCAAACAGCGCTAGGTGGCTATCAAAGTATCAGCGAGTTTATTGCACCTGGTGGTCGTTTGTATGAGCAGCGCCAACGTGCCTGGGAATTGATTAACGATATTCCGGGCGTCAGCTGCGTGAAACCACAAGGTGCTTTGTACATGTTCCCGCGCATCGATCCAAAGAAATTCAACATCTTTGACGATCAAAAAATGGTGCTGGATTTCCTGTTACAAGAGAAAGTGCTGCTGGTTCAGGGTACCGCCTTTAACTGGCCATGGCCGGATCACGTGCGCATTGTCACCTTGCCACGTGTTGATGATCTGGAAATGGCGATCAATAAATTTGGTCGTTTCCTGCAAGGCTATCGTCAGTAGTCTGACACACTGACCCGCAATGCATGCAGGCAGCAAGTGAATGAATCCAGGTTGCTTACCTGCGTGAGCGACTTGGGTGAGTGAACTCAGCTCACGCACATGCAACCCGAAGTATGAAGGGTATATACTGTTTTCATCTCGGGGAAGGCACTCCTTCCCCGCCGTGAGAACAGGAACCGTCTATGACCCGTAGCCACTTTTTCGCCCATCTCTCCCGTCTTAAACTGATCAATCGCTGGCCATTGATGCGCAACGTGCGCACCGAAAATGTCTCTGAACACAGTCTTCAGGTGGCGATGGTGGCGCATGCGTTGGCCATCATCAAAAACAAAAAATTTAACGGCAATCTCAATGCAGAGCGTATTGCGATGCTGGCGCTGTATCACGATGCCAGTGAAGTGCTGACCGGTGATTTACCCACGCCGGTGAAGTATTACAACGCGCAAATTGCGCATGAGTACAAAAAGATCGAAAAGATCGCCCAGCAGAAGTTGATCGAGATGTTGCCGCCGGAATTGCAGGATGCCTACCGTCCGTTGATTGACGAGCATTTGCATAGCGAAAGTGAACAAGCGGTGGTGAAACAGGCTGACGCGCTGTGCGCCTACGTGAAATGTCTGGAAGAGCTGTCAGCAGGAAATAACGAGTTTTTGCTGGCCAAGGCACGCCTGGAGAAAACACTGTCACAGCGTCGTTCCCCAGAAATGGATTACTTTGTAGAGATATTCATCCCAAGCTTTAGCCTGTCGCTGGATGAAATTTCTCAGGATACCCCATTATAAAAAACGGGCCGCTACGGCCCGTACTGTCAGATGTTGGCAGAAAGCGTAAACGTGCCGTTTTCTGCACGTGAAACCACCAGCGGTTCCAGTGTTTTCACCTGCCAGGTCACTTCATTCAGGCGCGGGGCATCCGTGGGTGCATTGACGGCAACCACTGCACTGCGCGCTTCCAGCCCGGCAATAATGCCGGCGGGAGCATCTTCAACCACAACGCATTCCGCTGCAGGCAGCCCCAGGCGTTCAGCACCCAGAAGATACGGCTCCGGGTTCGGTTTACCCAATTTGATGTTTTCTGCGGTAATGAACACTTCCGGCATGGGTAAACCTGCCGCTTTGTGACGCGCGTGAGCCACCGGGATCGATCCTGAAGTCACAATCGCCCAGGGAATCTGCAGTTCGTTAAGCGTGGCGAGCAATGCCTTCGCCCCCGGAATCGCTTGCACGCCCTGCGTGTCTTCTGCTTCTAAACGTTCAAGCCACAGAAACTCCGCCTGAATCGCCTCTTCAGACTGTCCAGCCATAAAATGGCGCAATGAATTGATAGCTGGCTTACCGTGTATGAAGTTCAGGACTTCTTCCGCCGCAATACCCTGGCGCTCGCCCCACAATGACCATGCGCGGATCACCGCAGGCAATGAATCCACCAACGTACCGTCCAAATCAAACAGAAAACCCCTGTACTTCACGCGTCGCTCCTTATTCAGGCATTGAGAATCTGCGCGATTTCGTTCGCGCTAAGATGATACTGACGCGGACAAGTGTGCCACACCGCCAGCATGCGTTGGTATTTTTCCCACATCGGCGTCTGGGCATTGAAGCCATGCGTACCGGAATCAAACTGGGTATAGCGCCCTTCAACGTTCACTATGAAGCGCACATAGCCGAGATAGCGTGCTTCGGTGGCCGCGTCAAAACCGAGAAATGCCAGACGGCGCTCTTCGATAGTACTGGCTTCTTTCAGGTTCGACCAGGAGACATGCAGCGCATGGTGCATTTCCATAATATCGATGAGCTGGCGGCAGGTGGCTTCCGTGAGCTCGCCAAACTCTTTGTCGAGTTCGCGCAGTTGCAGGCCGTAGCCCCGTTCGATGATGGTTTGGTAGCGGCGATAGCGCTCCGCATTTTCCGGCTCAAGCATCGCCATCATTTTGTATTGATTGGAGAGGATCAGTCGTTGTGCATGGGTCATTTCCACGGTTCGCTCCCGGGCCATCACGGCCGCTTAAGATTTAAACAATGGATAAATGATTACACAAGGAAAGCGATGCGTGTTTGCCCGCATCACTTTTCTTTGATTTGAACCCGGTTACTGCACACATTCTCTGGCAGTAAAAAGGGGATGATCGATCAAAGATCGTCGAGGAAGGTACGATCGAGTTGTTTGAAGGCGCGCTTCAGCACATCGGCCAGCGCCTGGTAAGTCGGTTTACCATCAACGGGGGCAATCGCTTGTCCCGCTTCTTCCAGTTTTGCGCGCACTTCGTGGAACCAGTGCAGTAAAGTCGGCGGCAATGGCGTGATGGAGCGTTTACCCAGCCACCACAATCCCTGCATCGGCAGACTGCAGGCAAAGAGTGCGGTGGCAATCGCCGGTCCCAACTGCCCGCCCATGGCGATTTGCCACGTCAGGGTGAATATCGCCAGCGGGGGCATAAAGCGGATGGCAAAACGCGTTGCCGTCACCACGCGGCTTTCAGGGAACATCGGTGCCAGTCGTTTGTCGGCTGGCCAGGTCTTCATGTAACGCTGACCGTTCTGGAATAAACCAAACCAGCCGGGATTGCTTGTGTCATTCGCCATGATAGACCTCAACTAATTCTGCAACGATTAAAATAAAATGATAACTACACAACTTTACGTGACATCCTTCAAAAGATTTTGTCTTTGCGGGTCACAGTGGGTATTCTGACGCCGTTTTAGCAACATTACCGGAAGCTTCAGCTCAATAAAATAGCGGTTTAGAGCCATGTTTCGCTAAGCAGATTTCAAAAATCTGCGTAAAATTACCGAAATTTTTTTGCATGTCGGTCTCTTTTTGACTACCGCATGATGTTAATCATTAATCTACCAGCATTCATGGGCTACGCTGTTAGTCTGATTGCGTTATTTTTAGCCACTCTTTAATCAATAGGTACTTCCATGTCAACGAAGTTAGTACTGGTTCTGAACTGCGGCAGCTCTTCACTTAAGTTTGCCATCCTCAATCCAGCCACCGGTGACGAATATCTGTCAGGTCTGGCGGAGTGTTTCCATTTACCTGAAGCGCGTATCAAATGGAAACTGGAAGGCAGCAAACAAGAAGCGCCTCTCGGCGCAGGTGCAGCGCACAGTGAAGCGCTGAACTTCATTGTTAAAACTATTCTGGCACAAAAACCAGAGCTTTCGGCACAAATCGCTGCAATCGGCCATCGTATCGTTCACGGCGGCGAGCAGCTGACTAAATCGGTCATCATCGATGAATCAGTGATTCAGGGTATTAAAGATGCTTCCTCTTTTGCCCCGCTGCACAATCCGGCACATCTGATCGGCATCGACGAAGCGTTGAAGAATTTCCCGCACCTGTCAGATAAGAATGTGGCGGTTTTTGATACGGCATTCCATCAGACTATGCCGGAAGAGTCTTATCTTTATGCTCTGCCGTACAAACTGTACAAAGAGCACGGCGTTCGTCGCTATGGCGCACACGGCACCAGCCACTACTATGTGACGCAGGAAGCCGCCAAAATGCTGAACAAGCCAGTCACCGAACTGAACATCATCACCTGCCACCTCGGCAACGGCGGTTCCGTTTCGGCTATCCGCAACGGTCAGTGCGTCGATACTTCCATGGGTCTGACGCCGCTGGAAGGCCTGGTCATGGGCACCCGCAGTGGTGATATCGACCCGGCGATCGTGTTCTTCCTGCATGACACGCTGGGTATGAGCGTGGATGCGATCAACAAACTGCTGACCAAAGAGTCTGGTCTGCTGGGTCTGACCGAAGTCACCAGTGACTGCCGCTATGTTGAAGACAACTACGCGACTAAAGAAGATGCTAAGCGTGCGATGGACGTGTTCTGCCACCGTCTGGCGAAATACATCGGCAGCTATACCGCGTTGATGGAAGGTCGTCTGGATGCCGTGGTGTTCACCGGTGGTATCGGTGAGAACGCGGCGATGGTGCGTGAGCTGTCATTGGCAAAACTCGCATTGCTGGGCTTCGAAGTGGATCACGAGCGTAACCTTGCTGCCCGCTTTGGTAAGTCTGGTTTTATCAACAAAGAGGGCACCCGCCCGGCCGTGGTGATCCCAACCAACGAAGAGTTGGTCATCGCCCAGGACGCCGCGCGTCTGACCGCCTAAATACACTTCTCTCCGTCAGCTCAGGCTGACGGAGTTGTTTTGGCTAGTCTGCAACACCTGAGAGGTTTTTATAGTGTCACGTACAATCATGCTTATCCCTACCGGCACCAGCGTCGGCCTGACCAGCGTCAGCCTCGGCGTGATTCGTGCCATGGAGCGCAAAGGCGTTCGCCTGAGCGTGTTCAAGCCGATTGCCCAGCCACGTGCGGGCGGCGATGCGCCAGATCAGACCACCACCATCATTCGTAAGAACTCCGCGATCCCTGCCGCTGAACCGCTGCAGATGTCACGCGTTGAGTCACTGTTGGGTTCGAACCAGCAAGACGTGTTGATGGAAGAGATCATTGCTAACTACCACGCGAATGCGCAAGACGCGGAAGTGGTGTTGGTGGAAGGGCTGGTGCCAACCCGTAAGCATCAGTTTGCCTCTTCACTGAACTATGAAATCGCTAAAACCCTGAATGCAGAAATCGTGTTCGTGACGGCGCTGGGCAATGATTCGCCTGCGCAGTTGAAAGAGCGCATTGAATTAACGCAAAGCAGCTTTGGCGGCAGTAAGAACAAGAACATCACCGGCGTGATCATTAATAAGCTGAACGCGCCAGTGGATGAGCAGGGTCGTACGCGCCCTGACCTGTCTGAAATTTTCGATGATTCGACCAAAGCGAATATTGCCAATATCGATCCTAAGCAGCTGTTTGCTAACAGTCCATTGCCGATTCTCGGCTGTGTGCCCTGGAGTTTCGATCTGATCGCGACGCGTGCCATCGATATGTGCCGCCATCTGAATGCAGAGATCATTAACGAAGGTGAGATCCAGACCCGCCGCGTGAAATCGGTGACTTTCTGCGCACGTAGCATTCCGCATATGCTGGAGCACTTCCGTCCAGGTTCACTGTTGGTGACGTCAGCCGATCGTCCAGACGTGTTGGTTGCAGCGTGTCTCGCCGCCATGAACGGTATTGAGATTGGTGCCGTGTTGCTGACCGGTGGTTATCAGATTGAAGCACCGATTGCGCGTCTGTGTGAACGTGCCTTCCAGACCGGCCTGCCGGTGTTTATGGTAAAAACCAATACCTGGCAGACCTCACTGAGCCTGCAGAGCTTTAATCTGGAAGTCCCTGCAGATGATACCCAGCGCATTGAGAAGGTGCAGGAGTATGTGGCCAGCTTTATCGATGCCGATTGGGTGGAATCACTCACTGCCACGTCCGAGCGTAGCCGTCGTCTGTCTCCACCAGCCTTCCGTTATCAACTGACCGAGCTGGCACGTAAAGCCGGCAAACGTATTGTGCTGCCAGAAGGTGATGAGCCGCGTACGGTGAAAGCCGCTGCGATTTGCGCCGAGCGTGGCATTGCATCTTGTGTACTGTTGGGTAACCCTGACGAGATCCAGCGTGTGGCTGCCGCTCAGGGTGTGGTGCTGGGCCAGGGCATTGAGATTGTCGATCCAGAAGTGGTGCGCGAGAATTATGTGCCGCGTTTGGTTGAGTTGCGTAAGAGTAAAGGCATGACCGAAGTGGTCGCGCAGGAGCAGTTGGAAGATAACGTGATGCTCGGCACCATGATGCTGGAGCGTGGCGAAGTGGACGGTTTGGTGTCGGGTGCAGTGCATACCACCGCGAATACCATTCGTCCGCCGTTGCAGTTGATCAAGACCGCGCCAAACAGTTCGCTGGTGTCTTCAGTGTTCTTTATGCTGCTGCCTGAGCAGGTGCTGGTGTATGGCGACTGTGCGATTAACCCGGATCCGAATCCAGAACAGCTGGCAGAGATCGCGATTCAGTCTGCGGATTCCGCCAAAGCCTTTGGTATCGATCCACGCGTGGCGATGATTTCCTATTCAACCGGTAACTCCGGTGCGGGTAGCGACGTTGAGAAGGTACGCGAAGCTACGCGTATTGCTCAGGAGAAACGTCCTGATCTGGTGATCGATGGTCCGTTGCAGTATGACGCCGCGATTATGGAAGATGTCGCGAAGTCGAAAGCACCAAACTCTGCCGTTGCAGGTCGTGCAACCGTGTTTATCTTCCCGGATCTGAACACCGGTAACACCACTTACAAAGCGGTTCAGCGTTCGGCCGATCTGATTTCCATCGGGCCGATGCTGCAGGGTATGCGCAAGCCGGTGAACGATTTGTCACGTGGCGCATTGGTGGATGACATTGTTTATACCATCGCACTGACCGCGATTCAGTCACAGCAGGCAGAAGGCTAAGTCTTTTTTCTTCCTGCTGAGCGTAGAGAGCATGAGGGTTAAACCTTGTGCTCTTTTTTTTGCTGCCAGTTTGGTGGGATGCGATCGGTAGATTGCCTGGTGCTGTTTTGCTGTGAGCTGGGGCTATTGTCGTTGAAAGCTGGGGGCAATCGTTGCTGCGGGCTGGGGGCAATTGTCGCTGAAAGCTGGGTGCTATAGTTGCTGCAGGCTGGGTGCAATCGACAGGGAAGGCCAGTCCGATCACGAAGGATTAACGCATCCCTGCAGATCGGCCGCGCCGTCCATGGCGCGGACGCTTCGCTCTTCGCACTGGCCTTCCCTGTCTTTCAAACTTCATCATCGCTTTTGCAGTGCACAACTTCGCATTCTTACCGTTTGTGAGAAGGGTTCTCGTGCATTCCTGTTGGCACTCTCCTTCTCTGCCTTTCAAACTTCATCATCGCTTTTAGGGTACACACCTCCGCATTGAGACCTTATATAACGAGGCGATTTTCACGCAGTTGTTTACTGGCGAAAAAACATCCTGCCGCTCACACTGATGACAGTCCCCCGTGAATTGCGAGGTTAATGATGAGCAACAGTGATGTGCACAGTCGTCGATTGAAGGCCACGCCGCGCGGCGTGGGTGTGATGTGTGATTTCTATGCGGTCAAGGCGGAAAACGCCACGGTGTGGGATCAGAAAGGACGCGAATACACTGATTTCGCGGCGGGTATCGCGGTGCTGAATACCGGGCATCGTCATCCGAAAGTGATGGCGGCCGTGCAACAGCAGTTGGATTGTTTTACCCATACCGCGTTTCAGATCATCCCCTATGAAAGCTATATTCATCTCGCTGAAAGGCTTAACCAGTGCGTTCCGATAAGCGGCGCAGTGAAAACCACTTTTTTCTCCAGCGGCGCGGAGGCGGTGGAGAATGCGGTGAAGATTGCCCGCGCGGCGACCGGGCGTCCCGGCATTATTGCGTTCACAGGTGCATTCCATGGTCGCACCCATATGACGATGTCACTGACGGGTAAGGTCGTGCCTTACAAAACCGGCTTTGGGCCGTTCGCCGGTTCGGTATTTCACGCCCAGTATCCCAATGCGCTGCACAACGTGAGCGTGCATCAGTCATTGGAGAGTCTTGAGGCCATTTTCCGCAGTGATATCAGCCCACAGCAGGTGGCGGCGATCATTTTCGAACCCGTGCAGGGCGAAGGCGGTTTTTATATTGCGCCGCCAGCATTTGTATCTGTGTTACGCGCCTTATGCGATCGTCACGGCATTTTGTTAATCGCCGATGAGATTCAGAGCGGTTTTGCGCGCACCGGCAAGCTGTTCGCCAGTGAGTATTACGATGTGCAGCCAGATTTGATCACCATGGCAAAAAGTCTGGCGGGCGGGTTTCCGTTATCGGCCGTATCCGGGCGTGCCGAAGTGATGGATGCCCCTGAACCGGGTGGTTTAGGTGGCACTTATGCGGGCAGCCCGCCCGCGATAGCCGCCGCGCATGCCGTGCTGGATATTATTGATGAAGAGCAGTTGTGCGCACGCGCTAACCAATTGGGCGAACAACTCAGTGCCACTTTGCGGAGTGCAGGATGCGCATCCCTTGCTGAGGTGCGCGGGTACGGCTCAATGGTTGCGGCAGAGTTTCAGGATGACTCAGGACGACCATCAGCAGAAATCACCAAAGCGATTCAGTTACAGGCGCTGGCACAAGGGCTGATTTTACTGACCTGTGGCGTACACAGTAATGTGATCCGTTTTCTTTATCCGCTGACGATTCCGCAGCCACAGTTTGATAAGGCCCTGCAACTGCTCAAAGACATTTTGCGTGAGCATTAGAAACAACAAAGGCGCCGTTGGGCGCCTTGTTCGAACGTAGCGGGAATCAGGATTCGCTGCTCTGCTTGCGACGCGCGGCATCGCTGTTGCGGCTCAGCCACAGTGATACGGCTTTGAGCGAGTCGTCGGTGAATTCATCGCAGCGTGCAGTGATCTCTTCTGGCGTCATCCAGAACACTTCATCCACTTCTTCTTCCTGCATGGCGAATGGGCCATGTGACACACAGCTAAACAATCCGCCCCAGACGCGGCAGTGCTCATCTTCGAAGTAGAATTTACCATGTTCGGCAAACGGCACTGCGGCGATCCCTAATTCTTCTTCCGCTTCACGGCGTGCAGATTCCAGCAGGTCCTCACCACTCTGTACCACGCCACCGGCGGTCGCATCGAGCATACCCGGCATGAAGTCTTTGATTTCAGTACGACGCTGCACCAGAATTTTGCCCATACCATCATGCACCACGATGTAGGTCGCACGATGACGCAAATTCTGCGCACGCATCTGCGCACGGCTGGCCTGCGCAATGACTTCGTTCTCTTCACTAACGATATCAACCCACTCGATACCGCTATCTGCCGTTTGATCCACCATCCGTAACCCTTTTCTGTTTTCGGCGTGCCCAGCACGCGCCTGTTTGCGATGCCTTATTAGAATGAGCGGTAAGGTAAAGCGTTCTTTTCGCCTCCGCAAGGCTCTTCGTGCTTAGCGCGATTTGCCTGATTCGGCCAGCCACAATTGCACTGACGCGCGTTGCCACTGAAACTCGGCGTAATGCTGCAATTTCACCGGTAACGTGTCGCCATGCAGTGCCAGGCGGTTAATCATCACCGCCAAATCGGTGTCGGCAATCGACCATTCACCAAACAGGTTTTGATGTCCATCCGGTAGCAGGCGCTGAACTGCCGCGATCAACTTGCTGGCCGCCTGCTCGCCTGCCGGAGTTAATGGCGCAAAGCGCTCGCCGGCAAACAGCACTTCCGTCGGGCGTTCAGCACGCAGCGCCATTAAATCACTGCGCAACCACGCCTGCACTTCACGCGCATGCGCACGCTTTTCACGATCGCGCGGATAGAGACGCTCAAATTCAGGGGCCGGAAAACGCTCTTCAAGGTATTCAGCAATCGCTGAAGATTCATTGAGCACCAGATCATCAATTTGCAGCGTGGGCACGCGGCAGGTGAGCGACAGCGCGCGATAGTCATCATCAAGCTGTGCGTTTTGCGCTAAGTCCACGCGTTTCAGGGTGAAGGGAATGCCCTTCTCGGTGAGTGCAACGTAGACCGACATAGCGTAAGGGCTAAAAAAGGATGCATCGGACCACAAGGTGATGGATGGATAGTTCATCGGCTGCCTCAATAAGCATCAGGTGTGCTTTCTATTTACCGATTTTTATTTGTTAAGGCAATGGTGTGCTGGTCGGATCTTTGACCTTAAGGCCAACACAAACTTTCCCTTTTTCTTCATTAGCGTAAGCGCTGTCACGCTATCCGCGCGCTTCTCTTCTATGATCAGTCTGAGCAGAAAATAAATTACAAGGAGGCTCAGCATGCACCTGCTTATTACCGGTGGCACAGGTTTGATAGGCCGCCATTTGATACCGCGTCTGCTGTTGCTCGGACATCAGGTGAATGTCGTCACCCGAGATGTCGCGGCGGCACGGGACAAACTGGATCCTCGCGTTTCGCTGTGGTCCGGTATCAATCAGCAAACCGATCTCGACGGTATTGATGGCGTGATTAATCTGGCAGGCGAGCCGATCGCCGATAAACGCTGGACCGAACAACAGAAACAGCGGCTGTGTGAAAGTCGCTGGCAGATTACCGAACAAATCGTTTCGTTGATCCACGCCAGCAGCAATCCACCGCATTTTTTAATTTCCGGATCCGCGACCGGTTTTTATGGTGATACCGGCGATCTGGTATTAACAGAAGATGATCCTGGTCACGATGAGTTTACCCATGCTCTATGCGCACGCTGGGAGCAACTGGCGCTTAACGCACAGAGCGATCGCACCCGCGTGTGCCTGTTACGTACTGGCGTAGTGTTAGCCGAGGAAGGCGGCGCATTGGCGAAAATGAAGCTGCCGTTCAAGCTGGGTGTCGGCGGCCCCATTGGCAGCGGTAAGCAGTATCTGCCGTGGATTCACATTGACGATCTGGTTAACGCCATCATCTGGCTGATCGACAATAACCACCTGAACGGACCGTTCAATATGGTTGCGCCTTATGCGGTGCGCAATGAGCAGTTCGCCGCCACACTCGGCCACGTGATGCATCGACCGGCGTTTATGCGCACCCCAGCCAGCGCGATTAAGTTGATGATGGGAGAATCCGCCGTGCTGGTGCTGGGTGGGCAGCATGTTTTGCCGAAACGGCTGGAGGAGTCGGGTTTTGGCTTCCGTTGGTATGATTTGCAGGAAGCGCTGCAGGATGTGGTCTGATAAACAGACGGCGGCCCTGAGCCGCCGTTTTTTCGCTTAGCTGCGTTGTTCCGCTACTCGCGATTTCACCGCCCTCTCTTCACGCGTGTGTCCCGGCTGCGGCACGCGAATGATAAAGGTCAGCACCCCCGCAAATACGTACAGCGCGGTGTAAGCCCATACCACCCCGACAATATCAAAGAACGGCAACATCACTGAGGCGATAGCCGGAGCCACGAAATTGCTCAGGCCCGCCGACAGGTTATAGATCGAGACGGCGGCACCTTTGTGATGCGGCTCCAGCGTCGGAAATACTGCCGTCATCGGTACAAATGCCGCCACAAAGATCCCCAGCATCACTGCCGGAATCAGCGCCACCCAGAAGTTGTGACCGGCATACAGCGGCAGGTAGTAAAACATCAGGCTGGAGATCGCCATCCCCAAACAACCGAACCAGCGTACCTGACGGATCCAGCCTAGCTTCTCACCGGTAATGCCCCAGAAGATGTTGGTGAAAATGGTGACAAAGAAGAACACCGCCCAGATCTGCAGCCATTCAGAGATGGTGAAGCCGAGACGATCGACAAACAGCAGTGGCATGATGATGGCAAAACCAAACAGCGACAGCGTGTTGATGATGCGAATCAGGCAGGCATAAAACACATGCTGATTGGTGAACAGGATGGTCACGGCCCGCGACATCTCGGTCATTTTGTCACGCATCGGCAAATTCACACGTGAGCGATCCACCGGCACGTTGCGCAAGCTGAAGTACGCCAGAATACCGCCACAGGCCACCCAGATAATCGCCAGCCACAGTGTCCCGGTTTCTCCCAGCATCGGGATGGTCAGGCTTGGCAAATAGCTGCCGACCACGCCGATGCCGACGGAATACATTGCCCAGAACCAGCCGGTTGCTGCTGCCAGTTTTTCACGTGGCAAGACCTGCACCAGCATCATCATGAACGAGTAGATAAACAGCGGATAAGCCAGCCCGCGGATGCCGTAGAACAGCACCATCAGCGGGTAGTTGCGCAGGCCAAGCCCCAGCGACATAAACAGTGCATGCATCACGATCCACAGCACAAAGCCAATCATCATCGCGCGCTGCGGGGTGATCAGCTCAGCCACCACGCCAGACGCCCAGGCCGCCAGCGCCGCCGCTAAACCATAAAAGGTAAACACCACCGCAGATTGCGCAGGCGTAAAGCCCATGTCGGTGATATGGCGCGACAGAAACGCCATTTCGAAGCCATCACCCGCCATGAAAATCGCGATAGCGAGGAAGCCCCAGAACATCTTTTTCGGTAAGCCAAACCAGTATTCGTTCGATTGCATCACCATCACCTTCTGTTCGGTAAGCCGTTATGCAGGCAGCAAGCTGCGCACCTGTTGTTGTTGGATGTAGAGTTCGCGGAACAGACGCAGCCGCTGTTGCAGCACCGCACCGCGCGTCACGTCCGGTTGGTAGCGCGCCTGTACCGCCGGTTTCAGACACACCTCATGCTCAAGACCGCCATCCGCCAGCCACGCTAAACGCGCGGCGCCCAGCGCACCGGATGCGCTGGCCGGATGGGTGACGATAGGCAGTTGCAGCACATCGGCAATCAGCTGTGCCCACAGCGTGCTACGCGCACCGCCGCCGGTCAGGCTACATTGTTGAATGTGATGCTGGGCGTCCCCGAGCACGGCTAACCCATCCGCCAGCCCAAATGCCACACCTTCAATCACCGCATAGCCCAGCAAGGCACGCGGCGTTTCGTGGCGTAGATTGAAGAAAGAACCGGAGGCGTCAGGATCGTTATGCGGTGTGCGCTCACCTGACAGGTAAGGCAGGAAAACCGGTGCGCGGCGCAGTTGTTCATCATTGAGCTGTGCCATCTCCTCCATCAGTTGGCTTTCGCTTACCGACAGCAGATTGCAAAGCCAGCGCAGACAACTGGCGGCGCTGAGCATCACACTCATCTGATGCCAGCGGCCCGGTAGCGCATGGCAGAAGGCATGCACACCGGACTGAGGATCGGCCTGTAAGCGATCGTTCACCACGAAGATCACACCGGACGTGCCCAATGAGATAAAGGCATCGCCCGGATTCACTGCACCCACGCCAACCGCTGAAGCAGCATTGTCACCGCCACCACCGGCCACCGTCACCGAAGTGGATAAGCCCCATTCGCTCGCGAGTGCCGGTTGCAAGCGGCCACTCACCGCGCTGCCTTCTACCAGCTCAGGCATCTGCGCGCGCGTCAGTCCGGTAATAGACAACAGTTCATCAGACCAGTCACGCTGCGCCACATCCAGCCACAGCGTACCGGCAGCATCGGAAGGCTCACTGACAAAGCGCCCGGTAAGGCGCCAGCGCAGGTAATCTTTTGGCAGTAAGACCTTATCGATGCGGCTGAAGATCGCTGGCTCATGTTCAGCCACCCAGCGCAGTTTCGGCGCGGTAAAGCCGGGCATGATCATGTTGCCGCTGATCGCCATCATCTGCGGATAGCATTTACGCAGCACATCACACTGCGGCGCACTGCGTGTGTCGTTCCACAAAATGCATGGACGCAACACCTTGCCGTCCGCATCCAACAGCACAGCGCCATGCATCTGACCGGATAAGCCGATAGCGCGAATCTCGGCCCACGCATCAGGGGATTGATGACGCAATCCCGCCAGCACCTCGGTGCAGGCTTGCCACCAGCGTTCGGGATCCTGTTCTGCCCAGTGAGGATGTGGGCGCTGCACAGCCAGCGTGGCGTGCTGAGACGCCACAATCTCGCCGTCTGTATTAACGATCAGCGCTTTAAGTTCTGAGGTGCCGATATCGATGCCGAGATACATGATTACACCGCCGCCAGTTCTGGCTGTTTCAGCCACTGCTGCAAACCCTCAACACGACGCGTCACCAGCGCATGAAACGCCTTGTCGTTGGCCAGTTCCGCAAACAGTGCGCTGTCACTCAGGAAGGACGCCAGCGGGTCAGCACTGGCGAATTGTTTACGCAGCGCATCGGCCTGTAGCGCGCCATCCTGATAGGAATACGGCAGATCGTCATTGGCCCAGCGCTGCATAAACAGGAAGAACAGCGCAGGAATCACCGCCGTTGCGGTGGGCTGCGCGCCGCGCTGGTAGCACTCTTGCAGGGTTGGCGTCACCATGCCGGGAATTTTGGACAGGCCATCAGCGCCCACGCGCTGATTGGTGTCTTTGATGTATGGGTTGCTAAAGCGGGCCAGCACTACGTCGCGGTAATCGGCTAAATCAAGCGGGCTGGGCGACAGGGAGGGAATGACATCCTGAGTGACGTAGTCATGCGCCAGTTGATAAATCGCCGGATGACGTGTGCTGTCATCGATATAGTTCAAGCCAATCAGCGTGCCCGCCCAGGCAATCGCGGCATGCGTCGCATTGAGGATGCGGATTTTCGCCTCTTCCCACGGCAGCACCGATTCCACCAGCTCAACGCCGACCTTTTCCAGCGCCGGACGCCCGGCAATAAAGTCATCCTCAATCACCCACTGAATAAAGGACTCCGCCATCACCGCTGCGCGATCCTGTTTGCCGGTTGCGGCTTGCACGCGCTCCGCCACATCCGGCGTAGGGCGCGGTGTGATGCGATCGACCATGGTATTCGGTGAAGTGGTCTGTGTGCGCACCCAATCTGCCAGCGCGGTATCGCCTTTGGCCGCAAGGAAGGCGAGGAACCCCTCACGGAAACGCTCGCCGTTATGGCGCAGGTTGTCACAGTTCAGCAGTGTGACTGGCGCGCCGCCCTGCACAACACGCTGCGTCAGGATGCGGCTGAGTGCGCCATAAATAGTGCGGATATCGCCGCTCAGGTCGGCCTTCACGTCTGCCTGGTTAAGATCCAGGGTGAATTCAGGCGTCAGGTAGTAACCCGCTTCAGTCACGGTAAAGCCAATTACACGAGTTTCCGCATTGGCCCCCTGCTCAACCAGCGCGCTGATTTCACTGTCCCACGGCAAGATTTTGCGCAGCGAAGTGATAGTTTCATAGTCGCGCTCACCTTCAGGCGTCACGGTTTCCAGCACATATTCGCCGTTCTGCGCCGCTAACTGATTGAGCAGCGGTACAGCGTCATTGCGAATATTGCCGAGCGCAATGCTCCAGCTTTCGTCTCCCTGCTCGCGCAGTTTATGCAGATACCACGCCTGATGTGCCCGATGAAATGATCCCGCGCCGATGTGCATCCACACTGATTGATTGGTCATAATCGCCTCAATTAAACATTTGCCACAAATAAGGGCATTTGCCCGATAGCCAGTAGCATAGTGCGCGTGGAGAGGTTCTTTCTGCGAGCCTTATCACAAATAATACTTTTGCTCTTTTTTAGGGCTTTTGCTCAGTTAGTGCTTTTCGTAAAACACGCGCTAAGATGACGCATCGATTTTGACGGAACAGCGTGATGAGCAGAGAAGAGAAAAAGCAGGAGCTGGCCGCACGTGCCGCGTGGATGTATTACGTTGCAGGCGTAACACAGCAGGAGATTGCGCAGGCATTGGGATTATCACGTCAGGTCGCGCAGCGCCTGGTCTCCAGCGCACGTGAGATGGGCATGGTGAGCGTAAAAATCGATCATCCCGTCACACACTGTTTGCAGCTGGCGCGCGAGGTGCAGGAGAAATTTGGTCTGGATCTGTGCCGCGTGGTGCCATCGGCCAATCTGAATGATGACGCCATTCAACAAATGCTGGCGGTAGAAGGCGCGGCGGTGATGTCACAGTTTATCAATGAGGAAACGCCGCAGGTGTTCGGCATTGGTTCAGGCAAGACGCTACGCTCAATGATCGATGCATTGCCGTGGGTGGACCGCCCGCAGCATCAGTGCGTTTCGATGATTGGGGCGATTGCACGCGATGATTCCGGTACCCGCTACGATGTGCCATTGAAAATGGCCGAAAAGATGCAGGGCAAGTATTACTTCATTCCTGCGCCGCTCTACGCTGATACGCCACAGGATAAAGCGATGTGGGTGCAGCATCAGGTGTATCAGCGCGTCACCGATCGCGCATTGCAGGCGGACGTGGCCTTTGTTGGTATTGGGGAAGTGATGCCGGGCTGTCCGCTAAATGCCGAAGGATTTATTACCGATGCGCAGGTTGAGGCACTGAATGCACGCGGCGTGGTGGGCGAAATGCTCGGCCATTTTTTCAATCAGCAAGGTGAGCGCGTGTGGGGCGAAACCGATGAGCTACTGACCAGCGTATTGCTGGAGAGCCAGACACAGCGCAAGATTATTGGTTTTTCCGGCAGTGAGCGGAAGTACCCGGCGATTCGGGCTGCGTTGCAGGGTGGCTGGGTATCGGGACTGGTAACCGATGAAGATACGGCGTTGAAGTTAATGCGAGAGTAACCGTACGCGCACCATTGCCTCATCTCGTCCGTACGGTCATGGATCAGATGTGCATTGATGCCTCATCTCGTCCGTGCGGTTATCAGCCAGGTGCGCATCGATGCCTCATCTCGTCCATGCGGTTATCGGCCAGGTACGCACCGATGCTTCATCTCGCCCGTGCGATTATTGGCCAGGTACGCACCGATGCCTCATCTCGCCCGTGCGGCGATTGGCCAGGTGCGCATACTGCGCACCCTACATTAGTAGGGTCGCCATTGATGGCGACCTGGTCAATTACTTCAGCGATCCCGACAGGAATTGCTGCAAGCGCGGGCTTTTCGGGTTGCCGAAAAGTTCATCTGGCGAGCCCTGCTCTTCAATCTTGCCCTGATGCAGGAAAATCACGTGATTGGAAACATGACGAGCAAACTCCATCTCGTGCGTCACCACCACCATGGTTTTACCCTCTTCAGCCAGTTTCTGCATGATGCGCAGCACTTCGCCAACTAACTCGGGATCGAGCGCAGAAGTCGGTTCATCAAACAGCAGCACTTCCGGCTCCATCGCCAGGGCGCGGGCAATGGACACACGCTGCTGCTGACCGCCGGAAAGATGCACCGGATATTTAGCGCGCGCACGCTCATCAATGCCGACTTTATCCAGATATTTAATCGCACGCTCACGCGCTTCGGCTTTGCTCAGCCCCAGTACCTGGATTGGCGCTTCGGTGACGTTGTCCAGCACTGTCATGTGGCTCCACAGATTGAAGTGCTGGAACACCATGGTCAGACGAGTGCGCAGTGAACGCAGCTGCTCTTTGTTGGACACTTTCAGCTGTCCATCGGTATCACGCACCAGATTGATTTGCTCGTTGTTGACCGAAATGGTGCCTTCGCTCGGCTTTTCGAGGAAGTTAATGCAGCGTAAGAAGGTACTTTTCCCGGAACCGGACGAGCCAATAATGCTGATCACATCGCCGGCGTTCGCCTGCAGTGATACGCCTTTCAAAACTTCATGTTCACCGTAACGCTTGTGCAGTTCGGTAACGCTTAATTTGTTGTCAGCCATAGTGATACTCAATGCGATGAAGAAGGTTTCACGTGCGCCAGGAAGCGGCGTTCCGCCTTGCGGAACAGGCTAATCAGCACGTAAGAGATAATCAGATACAGCACCGCAGCGATGCCAAACGCGGTAAACGGCTGGTAGGTCGCCGAGTTAATATCACGCGCGATTTTCAACAGATCCGGCACCGTGGCAGTAAATGCCAGCGCGGTGGAGTGCAGCATTAGGATCACTTCATTACTGTAGGCTGGCAGCGCGGTACGCAGCGCCGACGGCAGAATGATGCAGCGATACATTTTAAACGGGGAGAAACCGTAGGCGCGTGCTGCTTCAATTTCGCCATGGGGAACGGCGCGAATGGCACCGGCAAAAATTTCGGTGGTGTAAGCGCAGGTGTTCAGCGTAAAGGCCAGCAGCGTACAGTTCAGGCCGCTGCGGAAGAAGGCATTCAGCAGCTCCGATCCTTTCACCACTTCCAGCGTATACATGCCGGAATAGAAAACCAGCAGCTGGACATACAGCGGCGTACCGCGGAACACATAGGTGAACAGCCAGACGGGCGTTGAGATATAACGATTCGGCGATACACGCGCAATCGCCAGCAACACCGCCATGCAACCGCCGATCACCACGGAAAGAATCAACAACCACAACGTAATGGCGACGCCGGTAAAACGGTAACCATCGGTCCAGAGCAGCTGTTTCCAATACTCCTGAATGATATCGATCATAGCTCTGCCCTTTTCACACCCACCGTGTAGCGGCGTTCAAGCCACCACAGCACGCCGTTCGACAGCGTGGTAAACACCAGATAAATCACCCCCGCGACGATCGCGAAGTAGAACGGCTGCCAGGTACTTTTACCCGCCAGCTGCGTGGCTTTCACCACGTCTTCCAGCCCCAGCAGCGAGACCAGCGCCGTGGCTTTGAGAATCACCTGCCAGTTATTACCAATGCCTGGTAACGCAAAACGCATCATCGCCGGGAACAAAATACGACGGAAAGTTTGCGAACCGGTGAAACCGAAAGCGGTAGCCGCTTCAATCTGCCCTTTTGGCACAGCGAGGAAAGCACCACGGAAAGTTTCGGTGAAATAGGCACCATAGATGAAGCCAAGTGTGATGATACCGGCCACCATCGGATCGATATCAAACTGCGCCATGCCCAGCGCATCAGTGACCGTATTGAGGGCGATTTGCAGACCGTAGAAGATCAGCAACATCAAAACCAGATCGGGCACACCGCGGATTAAGGTGGTGTAGCCTTCAGCAATCATCACCAACAGGCGACTGCGAGAGAGTTTGGCGCCAGCGCCCATTAAGCCAAGCACTAAGGCGAGCACCACCGAGCTGAGTGCCAGCTCAAGGGTCACCAGGGTGCCTTTTAGGATTACTTCAGAATAGCCATACAGCATGGGTTCGATCCTGTCGTGAGGGAAAATAACAAACGCTGCCCAACTAACGGACAGTCCTGACCAGGATTTGAATCACAGGGTAGATGGCGGCAAGCGTATGAACCCCGGGAGTTTACATAAGTAAGCGCCCGGAGTGAATAGTTATGACCAACCCTGCTGCAAATCAATCATCAAGGTCAGAAAACAGGACAATTAATCGCCGTATACGTTGAAATCAAAGTACTTCTTCGCAATCTTGTCGTAAGTGCCATCTTTACGCATGGCATCAAACGCTTTATCGATGGCCGCTTTCAGGTCGGCATCATCTTTGCGTAAGCCCATACCTGTGCCCACACCAAAGATTTTGTCATCTTTAACCGCAGGACCCGCAAACGCATAGTTTTTGCCAACCGGCTGTTTCAGGAAGCCTTCACTCGCCTGCACTTCATCCTGGAAAGCCGCATCGATACGACCTGCATCCAGATCCTGATACACCAGATCCTGGTTGGCGTATGGCGTCACGGTGACACCCTTAGGACGCCAGTTTTCGTTCGCGTAGGTTTCCTGAGTGGTGCCCTGCAGCAGACCGATATTTTTACCTTTCAGCGATTCAATGGTCGGTTGCAGGCTGGAACCTTTCTTCGCCACTAAACGCGCATTGGCAGCGTAAAGTTTTTCAGAGAAGGCGATCTCTTCCTGACGTTTCTCGGTGATGGAGAGAGAAGAGATGATAGCGTCGATCTTCTTCGCCTTCAGCGACGGGATCAGCGCATCAAAATCACTTTCCACATAAGTACATTTGGTCTCGATACGCTTACAGATTTCGTTCGCCAGATCGATGTCAAAGCCGACTAACTGGCCTTGTGCATTCTTGGATTCAAACGGCGGGTATGTCGGGTCTGTCCCGATGCGCAGCGTTTTTGGTACCGCAGCGAACACGCTCGCAGCGCTGGACATGGCCAGCATCAGGGAAAGAGCCAGAACTCGCTTTTTCATAGGTAACCCTCAAGTGAAGTGCTTATTGTTATATGGTCGTGATGTGTGTTTGCGCTGAATGATTTGCAGGTTTCATGCCAGTTATGCAAAACGGCGAAAGCGTGCTCCGGCGCACTAAATACCGCGCCCTTTAGGGGCGCAAGCACTTAGTTTGTGAGGGAAATATAACAGCGGCGTGAGGAAGAAAAAGCGACATTGTTAACTTTTGGTGCACAAGATGCACGAAGAGTGATCGGGCACGCGAAATTGCACACAGTTAGTGCAAAATTGCACCATTATGCGCCATGCCAACGGGTAAACAGGTCTTGCGGCAGCTCAATATCGAATTGATCGATGACGCGATTGACGGTTTGATCGACCAGATCTTCAATTTTTTGTGGGCGGTGATAAAAAGCGGGCACCGGTGGCATGATCAGTGCGCCCAATTCCGCGGCAGTGGTCATCATGCGTAAATGCCCAAGATGCAGCGGCGTTTCGCGCACGCACAGGACCAGTTTACGCTGCTCCTTCAGCACCACATCGGCGGCGCGCGTCAGCAAACTATCACTGTAGCTGTGCACGATGCCGGAAAGGGTTTTCATTGAACAGGGTAAAATCACCATACCGAGTGTCTTGAAGGAACCGGATGAGATGCTGGCCGCGATATCACGCACGTCATGCACCACATCAGCCAGTGCTTGCACATCACGCAGGCTGTAATCCGTTTCCAGCGATAACGTCTGACGCGCAGCCGGACTGATCACCAAATGGGTTTCCACATCGGCCAAAGGTTGCAGCACTTGCAACAATCGCACGCCGTATATCGCGCCACTGGCGCCGGAAATACCAATGATCAGTCGTTTCATTATTCAGCCCTACCCGTTCAGATTGCGGCAATGATAGCCGCTCACTGAACAAAAATACAAAAACAAACAGGGCGGAGTCTCCCCCGCCCTGTTAAAGATGAGCACCACGAGGCCGTTAGCCTTCGTTATGTAGCTCCAGACCTTCCACTTCGTTCTGACGCTGAATCGCTTTCGCATCGTCATTACGCAGTGACTGCAAATACTCGAGGTACTGCTGGTCGACATCTTTGGTGACGTAAACGCCGTTGAAAACCGAGCACTCAAACTGTGCGATATCCGGGTTCTCTTCACGTACTGCTTCGATCAGATCATCGAGGTCCTGGAAGATCAGCGCATCGGCTTTGATCAGCTGACGAATCTCTTCCACTTCACGACCATGCGCGATCAGTTCGGTAGCGCTTGGCATGTCGATACCGTAGACGTTCGGGAAACGAATTTCCGGCGCGGCAGACGCCAGGTAGACGCGTTTTGCACCGGCTTCGCGCGCCATTTCAATGATCTGCTCAGAAGTGGTGCCACGCACGATGGAGTCATCGACCAGCAGCACGTTCTTATCACGGAACTCGGCACGGTTGGCATTCAATTTACGGCGAATAGCGCTACGACGCATATGCTGGCCCGGCATGATAAAGGTGCGGCCCACATAGCGGTTTTTCACGAAGCCCTGACGGTATGGCTTGTCGAGAATACGGGCGATTTCCAGCGCGGCATCAGTGGAGGTTTCCGGGATCGGAATGACCACGTCGATATCCAGATCTTCCCATTCACGGGCAATTTTCTGACCGAGTTTGGTGCCCATACGCACACGTGCGCTGTAGACCGACACCTTATCAAGGAAGGAGTCCGGACGCGCAAAGTAGACGTATTCGAACAGGCAAGGGTTGGTTTTTGGATTCTCAGCACACTGGCGCGTGGAGAGCTGGCCCTGCTCGGTGATGTACACCGCTTCACCAGGTGCCACATCGCGGATGAACTCGAAGCCTAACGTATCCAGTGCCACGCTTTCAGACGCCACCATATATTCGGTGCGACCATCAGCAATCACGCGTTTACCCAGAACTAATGGGCGAATCCCGTTAGGATCGCGGAACGCGACTAAACCATGGCCAATAATCATCGAAACCACTGCGTAAGCGCCGCGCACCTGTTGGTGCACTGCCGCTACCGCAGCAAAAATGTTGTCAGCTTCCAGCGGGTCATGCTGGAAACGGTCGAGCTCCTGCGCAAAGATATTCAGCAGGATCTCAGAATCAGAGGTGGTGTTAACGTGACGGCGACCCACTTCGAACAGATGCTTACGCAGTTCGTGCGCGTTGGTCAGGTTGCCGTTGTGCGCCAGCGTAATGCCATACGGGGAGTTTACGTAGAAAGGCTGCGCTTCAGAAGCGCTGGAGCTGCCCGCGGTTGGATAGCGAACATGGCCAATCCCGATATTACCCTGCAAACGCTGCATGTGGCGAGCTTCGAAGACATCGCTCACCAGGCCATTCGCTTTACGCAGACGGAAGCAGTTAAGCGCATCGATGGTACAAATGCCGGCGGCATCTTGCCCGCGGTGCTGCAGCACCGTTAACGCGTCATAGATCGACTGGTTTACTGGCATAAAACCGGTGATACCAACAATACCGCACATGTTGTCATTTCCTCATTGGCCGCACTCCCGGTGGCGTTACCGGGGTATAAAACTGGACGTGCTTTTCAGGTAATCGAAAAACCACCTGATGATGTAACTGAACTGGGGAATGAGTTGCGACTGTTGCCAGTCCGGGCTTTTGGAAAAGCCGGTGAATGTATCGAGGAAGAAGAGCATAGCGGAAACAATCAGCACGCCACGCAACGCCCCGAAACAGACCCCCAACACCCTGTCGGTTCCCGACAAGCCGGTTTTTTCCACCAGCGAGCCGATCACATAGTTCACGATGGCACCCACTATCAGGGTGGCAACGAATAACACCGCTATCGCGATGCCGTTGCGAACCAGTTCGTCGTCAAAACCTGTAAACCAGACTGCAAGGTAGGTGTAGTAATGACTGGCGACAAAAAACGCGCATCCCCAGGTAACGAGAGATAAGGCTTCCCGGACAAACCCACGAATCAGGCTGACCAGAGCCGAAAAACCAACTACCGCAATAATGACGTAATCAATCCAGATCATGAACGCTTCCAACCCAGTGCTTATGCACCCCTGCATCCAGTTCGGGGCGCATTCTAACAGAAAAAGAAAACGTTTGCGTAGGGTTTTCCGGTTCTGTATCCATAAAAAGGGCGATGAAAAAAACTTTCCTCGCCCTGAGTAAAATCAGCAATTTAACTCACTGATATAAAACAGATTTACCACAACATTTTCGCTTAACCGCTTGTGCTATACCGCGCCTTTTACTGCTATCGGCGCGGCTTATCACAGCATTAACGCGTGCCGTACGGTTTCACCACGCCACCGAGCCCGGAGATGCTTTGTAACTCACTCAGCGAACTCTGCAGCTTCGCTTTTGAGGCATCCGGACCCACGTAAATGCGCGTGATTTGTCCCTGCACCGGCGTGGATGGCACGGTAAAGGCACGATATCCCGACAGACGCAGTTGCGCCACGATCTCACTGACCTTGGCCGCGTTCTTTAGCGCACCTAGCTGAACCACAAACGCCTGCCCAGCAGGAGCCGCTTCCGGTTCACTCTGTTTCGGTGTTTCGACCGCTTTTGGCTGCTCAACCGGTTTCGGCTGTTCTACCACTTTTGGTTTGGGTTGCTCGACCGGTTTTGGTTTCGGCTGTTCAACCGGTTTAGGTTTGGGCTGTTCGACCACTTTCGGCTTCGGCTGCTCAACCGTCTTCGTCTGCTGATGCACCGGCGGCGGTGTCACCAGCGTAGGCTCGCTGTTCTGCACCGGTTGCGCATTGCCATTGCTGGCCGAACTGCTGGCTTTACCGTTATCCGGGGTTTGCGCCGTGCTCGCCCCTTCCGGCGGCTGCGCCGGGAGCGGTTGCGTTACCGGCGGCACCATTTCGCTATCCTGCTGATCGTCCGGCTTTGGCACCAGCGGAATCGCCGCGAACTCTTCTTTATAATGCTTTTTCTTGCCGTCGAGCAGCCCCGGCAGCACGATGACGCCAATCGCCACCAAAATGACGGTACCGACTAAGCGATTTTGAAACTTACTTGCCACTGCCATTCTCCGCTGACATCGATTCCATAACCTGTGCAACGGTGTGGAAAGAACCACACACCAGAATCACATCCTCAGGCGCGGCTTGCTGACGCGCGGCCTGCCATGCTGCATCGACGTTATCATACGCATTGCCACCTTCAAGGTGGGCGATCAGCTCATCGGCGGTGGCGCCACGCGGACCGTCAAGCGGTGCACAGAACCAGCTATCCACCTGCGGTGCCAGCGCGGCCAGCGTCCCCGCGATGTCTTTGTCATGCAACATGCCGACCACTGCATGCACTTTACCGCTTTTCGGCAACTCCGCCAGACGCGAAGCCAGATAATGCGCGGCATGCGGATTGTGCGCCACATCGAGAACCACGCGCGGGCTTTCACTCACCGTCTGGAAACGCCCGGGCAGAATCGCTAAGGGCAGATGTTCGCGAATCACGGCTTCGCTGACGTTGAGTCCTGATGCGCGCAGCGCGGTCAGTGCAGTCGCCGCATTGGGCAACGGCACCTGCGGCAACGGCAGGTCGTGCAGCTCACCGTGTGCATCCTGTAACGTCCAGCTGTTTTCCTGTTTCTGCCACTGCCAGTCGCGATTGATTTGCAGTAACTGCGCGCCCTTCTCTGCCGCGACTTCGGCGATGGTGTGCGGCATATCCGCCTCACCCACGACCGCCGGTTTGCCGCCGCGGAACACGCCGGCTTTTTCCCGGCCAATGCTTTCGCGATCCGGTCCCAGCCAATCGGTGTGATCGAGCGCGATGCTGGTGATCACCGCAACATCCGCATCCACGATGTTGGTGGCGTCAAGACGTCCGCCCAGACCCACTTCGAGGATCACCACATCAAGATTGGCCTCACGGAACAGATTCAGTGCGGAGAGGGTGCCGAATTCAAAGTAGGTGAGTGAAATGTCACCGCGTCCGGCTTCAATACTGGCGAAGCTGGCGCTGTGCAGCGCTTCATCCAGCTCGGAGCCCTGCACGCGCACGCGTTCGGTGTAGCGCACCAGATGCGGCGAGCTGTACACGCCCACGCGATAGCCCGCAGCCATCAACAGCGTTTCCAGCGTGCGGCAGGTGGTCCCTTTGCCATTGGTGCCGGCAACAGTGAAGATAAACGGAGCGGGTTTTAGCAGGTCAAGGCGTGCGGCGACGCGTTGAATACGATCCAGACCCAATTCGATGGCCTGAGAATGCAGATGTTCAAGATAATGAAGCCACGTGGCCAAAGGCGACGTGGCTTGAGGAAGCTGCAGAGTGTCCATGTGTCCCGTTTACTCATCTTACACATCGTCATTCAAGCCGCAGCGGCGTGGGCTGCACTCAATCCCCCCCGGTCCCTTACTGAGTAAGCTGCCGGGGGATTCATTCGTTTGCCGCCTTGCTGCAACTCGAATGACAGGGTGTTTACGGTTCATTGGTGAAAAGCGTTAACCACCGCTTTTCGTTGCCTGTCAGGCCTCGTTGCTCTCCGGCACAGCCGTAGAAGGCTGATCACCATCCTGCAGCGGCGCTGGCAGGTTCATCATTTTCGCCAGCAGGCTGGCCAGCTTAAAGCGCATTTCCGGACGACGGATGATCATGTCGATCGCGCCTTTTTCGATCAGGAACTCACTGCGCTGGAAGCCCGGTGGCAGTTTTTCACGCACGGTCTGTTCGATAACGCGTGGACCGGCAAAGCCGATTAGCGCTTTTGGCTCTGCGACGTTCAAATCGCCCAGCATCGCGAAGCTGGCAGAGACACCGCCCATGGTTGGGTCGGTCAGCACGGAGATGTACGGCAAGCCGCGCTCCTGCATTTTCGCCAGCGCTGCGCTGGTTTTTGCCATCTGCATCAGCGACTGTAACGCTTCCTGCATACGGGCACCGCCACTCGCAGAGAAGCAGATCAGCGGGCAGTTATCTTCCAGTGCCTGCTCAACGCCACGCACGAAGCGCGCGCCAACCACAGAACCCATTGAGCCGCCCATAAAGGAGAACTCAAAGGCTACCGCCACCACGGGCATTCCGTGCAGCGTCCCTTTCATGGCGATCAGTGCATCTTTCTCACCGGTGTCTTTCTGCGCGGCAACCAGACGATCTTTGTACTTCTTGGAATCGCGGAACTTCAGCAGATCCTTCGGTTCCAGCTCGCTGCCTAATTCAACCAGAGAACCTTCATCCAGCATGGTGTGCAGACGCTCACGGGCGTGCATGCGCATGTGGTGGTCGCACTTTGGGCAGACCTCAAGGTTACGCTCCAGTTCGGCGCGGTACAGCACCTGACCACAGCTATCGCATTTGGTCCAGACCCCTTCCGGGATACTGGCTTTGCGCGTTGGCGTGGTGGTGCTTTTATTCAGTATGCGTTCAATCCAGCTCATTGATGACCTTTCTGTTTAATGCTGACCTGGTCCAGTCTTCTTGTGACTGCTGAAATCACCTTCAGCAGGTCGTAAATGTCGCTCATTAAACCACAACCCGTTCACGCTGTGGATAAAAATCTGGTGACGGGCTTACTGTGGCTTCTGCTGACGTGCCTGACGGCGATGGCGCCATACTTCAATCACGCCTGGCAAAATTGAGACCACAATAATGCCCACAATCAGCAGTTTCAGGTTCTCCTGCACCACCGGCAAATCACCGAACAGGTAACCGGCATAGGAGAACAGCAGCACCCACAGCAGCGCACCCGTTACGTTGAAGAGCGCAAAGTGGCGATAAGACATGTGTCCCATCCCCGCCACAAAGGGGGCAAAGGTTCGCACGATTGGTACAAAGCGCGCAAGTATAATGGTTTTGCCACCGTGGCGATCGTAGAACGCGTGGGTTTTATCCAGATAGCTGCGACGGAAAATTTTCGAGTTCGGATTGCTAAACAGCTTCTCTCCGAACAACCGACCAATAGTGTAGTTCACCGCATCACCGAGGATGGCAGCAATCACCAACAGTGTGACCATTAAATGCACGTTGAGATCGTTACCAGGCAGAGCTGCCAGCGCACCAGCAACAAACAGTAACGAATCCCCTGGCAGGAAAGGTGTGACCACGAGGCCGGTTTCACAGAACAGGATCAGGAACAGAATGGCGTAAATCCAGACGCCGTACTGCGCCACCAGTTCGGCTAAATGCACATCAATATGGAGAATAAAGTCGATCAAAAAGTGGATGAATTCCATAATGTTCCGGCTCCCAAACATCCTTACTCATTTAAATTAATCTGCGAGGAACAAAGGTCCCAACGCAGGCTGAGGTAACGCAAAATGGGATGGGTAATCCACCGCCACCAAATACAACCCCTCGGCTTTAGCGGTCGCTGCCGCCAGAGTACGATCTTTTGCCGCCAGCAACTCAGCCATCCAGCTTTCCGGCTGGTTGCCGCAGCCAATCTCCATCAGGCTGCCGACAATATTGCGCACCATGTGGTGCACGAACGCGTTGGCTTTGATATCGACAATCACATAAGGCCCGTAACGTGTGACGTTAAGGTGCATCACGTTGCGCCACGGCGTGCGCGACTGGCACTGCACCGCACGGAACGAGGTAAAGTCGTTCTCGCCAATTAAACACTGACCGGCACGCTGCATTTTCTCGACATCCAGCGGATGATAAAAATGGGTGATGCCGTTGCCAAGAATCGCCGGTCGCAGCCGCTGATTGAAAATCACATAGCGGTAACGACGCGCCGTGGCGCTAAAGCGGGCATGAAATTCTTCCGGCACCGCTTTCACCCAACGTACGGCGATGTCGTCAGGTAAATTGGCGTTCACACCCAGCGTCCAGGCGCTGTCGGCGCGCGGCGAGGTGGTTTCGAAATGCACCACTTGCCCGGTACCGTGCACACCGGCATCCGTGCGTCCGGCACAGAACACCACCACCGGGTGATTCGCCACTTTCGACAGCGCTTTTTCCAGCTTTTCCTGCACGCTGCGCACTTCGTTCTGTCGCTGCCAGCCGTAGTAACGGCTGCCGTCATACTCAATGCCTAACGCCAGCTTAAATGTCGTTTCTTCAGACAACATTAATAGAAGTACTCCTGCACCAATTTCTCAGCGGTTTTTACCGCCATCAGTGCGCCGCCGAAGCGAACGTTGTCAGCCACGGACCAGAATTGCAGCAGCTCAGGGAGACCGTAATCATTACGCACGTTGCCAATGCTCAGCGCATCATTACCTGATGCATCGCTGACGGGCGTCGGGTATTCACCGTCTGCGCTGAGGTTAATGTCCTCGGCACGATCCAGTTCATCTCGCGCTTCTTCGGCTGACAGCGGACGTAAATTTTCGACATGCACAATCTGCGTGTTGCCGTAAAACACCGGCGCCTGCACGCTGCTGACGGCAATCGGCAAGCCCTCGTCCTGCAGCACTTTGCGCACCTGATCCACCAGACGACGTTCACTCTCCACGCTGCCGTGGCTATCCGCTAACTGCGGCAACAGGTTGAACGCCAACTGACGACCAAAATAGTGCTCATCTGCCGGTACACCATTCAGCAAGCGCGCGCTTTCGCCCGCCAGGCCATCCACTGCCGCTTTACCGTGGCTGGAAACCGAAATCAAATTGGTCACCTGCAAACGGCTTAAACCCGCAGTATCCACCAACGGTTTGATAGCGCTTAACAGCTGGCTGACCAGCGCATCGGCCACCGTCACGATGTTGCGATTGCGATAATCGGCCAGTACCTGTGGATTCACATCCGGCACCACCAGCGGGACATCCGGCTCCAGCGCGAACAGATCGCTGCTGTCGATCACCAGGCAACCCTGGCTTGCGGCTTCATCCGCGTAACGCGCGGAAGCTTCACGTCCGGCAGCGAAAAACGCCAGCTGCGCCTGAGTCCAGTCAAATTCAGCCGCATCCTGCACGCGCAGGGTGCGACCATCAAAACGCACACTTTCACCGGCGCTGTTTTCGCTCGCCAGCAGATACAATTCACCAACCGGGAACTGGCGTTCTGCCAGCAATTCCAGTACAGCGTTCCCTACTGCGCCTGTTGCGCCCAATAGCGCAATATTCCAGCCGTCAGACATGTTGGTTTACTCCAGACAATGACATAAAAACAGAAGGCGGTGATGACACCGCCTGACATTTAAGACTTTTCCCGCGCGAAAACGCAGGGGATTGATTTAACTTTACAAACTGGCGCGGAAACCGAGCTTTTCCAGCATCGCGGCGCTGTCGGCATCATCACATTTTACCTGTAGCGATGACCATTCACGACGCTCTTCATACTGCTTGCGCAGGCGATCAAACTCGCCCGGTTTGGCAGCCACTTTTCGCAGTGGCGCATCGTCGCGGCGCACATCATACACCAGGTGCACCAGTCGTTTCAGCGTTGGCTGATCGAGCTTACCGTGCAGCGTAATGGTGCCAAATTCCGGTGCAGGCAGCAGACTCTCCAGCGCCACCTGTTGCGGCTGACCGATAAACGCACACCAGGCTTCAAATACTTGTGTCGTGCCGCGCGCTTTGCCTTCCAGCGTATAGCCCGCAATGTGTGCCGTGGCGATATCCACTTTATCCAGCAGATCGAGGTTCAGATCCGGCTCCGGCTCCCACACATCCAGCACCACGCTGAGGTCGCTGCGCATTTTCAACACTTCCAAAAGCGCGGCGTTATCGACCACCGGGCCTCGGCAGGCATTGATCAGGATGGTGTTGGGTTTGAGTGCCATCAGCAGTGCCATGTCGGCCAGATGCCAGCTTTTATAGGGGCCGTCTTTAAACAGCGGCGTATGGAAGGTCAGAATATCGGCCTGCGCCACCAGCTCATCCAGCGAGTGGAACGTTTCCTGATCGCCACGATCCGCACGCGGCGGATCGCACAGCAGGGTTTTCACTCCCCAGGCTTCAAGACGTTTTTGCAAACGACCACCCACATTGCCAACGCCGACAATCCCCACGGTACGATTGCGCAGTTCAAAACCATCGCGCTCGGCCAGCAGCAGCAATGAGGAGAAGACATACTCCACCACCGCAATCGCGTTACAGCCCGGTGCCGCCGAAAAGGCGATTCCAGCGGCCGCCAAAGAAGCATCGTCCACATGATCAGTGCCAGCCGTGGCGGTACCCACGAACTTCACCGGCGTACCGGCCAGCAGCTCAGCATTCACTTTGGTCACCGAGCGCACCATCAGTCCGCTGGCATCCTGCAACTCTGCTTCGGGTAACGGACGTCCAGGCACGGCCAATACTTCACCGGTGCGACTGAAGAGTTCACGAGCGTAAGGCATGTTTTCATCGACGAGAATTTTCACTGCGGCGGTCCTGTCTGCTGAGGCGTTTGAGGCGCGTATTCTTACATATACCCGTCATACTTCAAGCCACAGATACGTTGGCTGCGTAGATACCCCCTGTTACTGACCGAGGCCCCCACACCTTTGCCGCCTTTCTGCGACGCGAATGATTTCAGGTCTAACCCATTTCAACTTAACCGGCTGCGGTAGCGATCCGGCGTGGTGCCGGCCTGCTGCTGGAACATCACAATCAAGGCTGATGACGAGCTATAGCCGAGTTCGTGTGCAATGCCTTGCACGCTGCAGCCCTGCTCCAGAAGTGCAATGGCCCGCAAAAACCGTAAACGCTGGCGCCATTCGCTGAAAGACATTTTCAACTGCTGCTGACAACGTCGCGCCAGCGTACGCTCGGTGGTGAACACGCGCTTCGCCCATTGAGCCAGCGTGGTGTTGTCACCGGGATTTTCTTCCAGGGCACGCAAAATCGGCGCGAGGAATTTGTCGTCCGACAGGGGCAAATAACTGGTGTGCACCGGTGCCTGGCGCAGACGATCAATTAAGACCTCACACAATCGCCAGTCTGCTTCGGTCTGAGGTTGTTCCAACTCGCGCTGCGCAAAGTCATTCATGATGGCGTGCACAATCGCATCAACGTGCAGCAAACAGGCTTTGTCGGGCATCCCCGCACAGAGATCGACAGCGAGGTTGAAGGTGCGAAACTGGGCATGGCAATGGTTATAGCTACTGTGCCGTTGTCCTGGCGGGATCCAAATCGGCATATCGGCTGGGGTTAATAACCTTTCCCCCTCCACTTCCATTTCTAGCACGTGGCTGGTGACGAAAATCACCTGACCCCAACTGTGAAGATGCGGCAGATATTCGGTTTTCGCGTTAGCCTGCTCGTAGCGCATAAAATAGCGCAGCAGCGGCGCATCAACGGGGGGTTGATACTCGATCTGTAAATTCATTCTGTCCGGTCATTAACGAATATTGTCCGATTTTAACTATCTAAACAAAACCGGTCAAATGTAAACTTTTCGCGATTAAACTCTGGAGTCGTACGATGAATTTACTGTTTCCGCTGATCGCGGTGATGATCTGGTCGATCAATACCATTGTCAGCAAACTCTCTGCCGGGAGCATCGATCCTGCCGCCATCTCCTTTTATCGCTGGCTGTTGGCATTGATCGTGCTGGCCCCCTTCTGCCTGCCCGGTGTGTGGCGCCATCGCCATGCCGTGAAGGCCAATCTGTGGCGATTATTGATCCTCGGTCTGTTGGGCATGGTGCTTTATCAGAGTCTCGCCTACTATGCCGCCCACAGCGTGTCGGCGGTGATGATGGGTATATTAGGCGCCACGATTCCGCTGCTGACCATTCTGCTCAGCCTGTTCGTTTTACGCCTTGCGCCGACGCGCGGCATTTTAATTGGCGGCCTGTTGTCCTTTGCCGGTTTGGTCTGGCTGGTGAGTGAAGGGGATCCGGCACAGTTGCTGAATCAGCGTCTTGGCAACGGCGAGTTGATGATGCTGGCGGCTTCCACCTCGTATGCGCTTTACGGTGTGCTGACTAAACGCTGGGCGATCCCTCTGCCGACCTGGCAGAGCCTGTACGTACAGATTTTCTTTGGCGTGTTGCTGTTACTGCCTGGATTCTTGCGCGCACCGGACGTCACGCTGAATCTGCATAACATTCCGCTGGTGCTGTTTGCCGGGCTGTTCGCGTCCATTATTGCGCCATTCTTGTGGATCCTTGGCGTGCAACGTCTGGGCGCCAGTACGACAACCATTTTTATGAATTTTGTACCCGCGTTTACCGCCATTATCGCGGTGATGTTCCTGCATGAGCAGTTGCACGCTTATCACTGGATAGGTGGCGGGATGACCTTAGTCGGTGTGATTCTGGCGCAACGCCTGAAAACACCCCTGCGCAAGCCACGTGAGTCGACCGTTCCCGGTCCTGCCACCTGATTTTATTGTCCCGAAAGGCCGCAGCCCCCGTGGATTTCCCGGGGGCTTTTGTTATCATATGGCCTCTTTTTTCCGGCGCACCCGGATCTGACCTCGTTTTTCAAGGATTCCGCCATGCAACCTCTCAGCGGTCCCGGTGTGCCTGCGGGCGATCGTTCAACGCTCACTCATGCGACTGGCCCCACTCGTCCTGGCGGACCGGCGGGCGAACAGCCACTCTCCCCTGCCCAGCGCACCACGCTGGAACGTCTGATTGTGCGCATCATGTCACTCAGTACCTTGAAAGCCCCTGAATTGTGGGCTGGCGTACGCCATGAAGTGGGCGTAAAGAATGATGCTGAGCTGCAATCGCGTCATTTTCCTGCTGCCGAACAGCATTTGAATGGGCGCTTGACCCAGGTGCAGAACAGCCTTGCAACGCGCCAGCTGTTGCAGCAGCTCCTGGAGAAGCTGCCGCAGGGGAATAATCGTCAGGCGGTGAGTGACTTTATCCGTCAGCAATTCAATCAAACGGTGCTGAGTGCGCTCTCGCAGGATCAGCTACGTCAGGTGCTGACCATGCTGCAAAATGGGCAGATGGCGATCCCGCAACCACAGCAAACGCGCGCGTCCGACCGCACACTGCTGCCAGCTGAACAGCAATCGCTGAATCAACAGGTCACGCGCCTCGCGGCCACGACCGGCGAATCACCGGTCAAGCTGTTGTCTGAAGCGCTGAAACTGGTCAATCTGAAGAGTGGCGATCCGATTCCCTCTCGCCACTTTCCGCTGCTAACACAATATTTGCAGGTACGTCAGACGTTGGGTCAACACAGCGCACCGACCTTACAAATGCTGGAAACCTCGCTGAAGCAGCCGTTGACGCATGACGAACAGCGTTTGCTGGAGGATTACAGCCAGCAGCGTTTCCAGGCCACGCCGCAGACAGTGCTGACGCCCGCGCAAACCCAGGATCTCCTCAATTTACTCTTCAGTCGTCGCGTCGAGAAAACGCTGGAGCAGCCGCACACTGCCAGCGATCTGCGCCCGCAGCCGATCTGGTCGCCGTGGATCGAGATATTACCGCGCCCACTGGCTCAGCGCCCGGCACTGACGTTAATCCTTGGCCTGGCGCTGTTCTTCTTTTTACTCTGGCTATTTCTGTAACTTAACAGCCACAGTGCGCACCGGGTGCGGCCTGTGGCCATTCGCCGGGCGACGTTCCCCACGTTAACGGATGCCCATCACGTTTCCAGAAATCCAGCCCACCTATCAACTCTTTGACCTGAAAACCCAGCGAAGCCAGTTTCCATGCCGCTTTCGTTGAGCCGTTGCAGCCGATGCCATCGCAGTAAGTGATATACACCTTGCTGCGATCCAACTGTGCTGTGGATTCGGCATTCATAGTGCGATGCGGAAACGAAAGCGCCCCGGTAATATGCCCCGCCTGATAAACCTCAGTGGATCGTGCATCGATCACCACAATCGCGCTGACGCCTTGCGCCAGATCTTCTGCCAAATCCCAGGCGTCAGTGTAGTAACTCAGTTTGTGCTGCAGATAGGCCACGCTCTCTTGAGGATCGGCGGGTGGGAAGAGTAAGACTGATGACATCGCATTCTCCTTGTGTAATTTTCCCTGAGTTTACGGCAAAGTGGTCTGCAATCTGATACCACTTTTTCCACAGTGATAAGACCACCATGCGCCACTCTTTTTTAGCACTGTTTAATCATGCGTCATCCGGCGGCTTGCGTGAACGTTTGTGCCATACGTTACGCCAGGCCATTACCAGCGGTCATTTACACCATCAGCAACGCTTACCCTCCAGCCGTCAGTTAGCCGAGGATTTGTCACTGTCGCGGGTGACGGTGGAAGCCGCTTATGCGCAGTTAGAGAGTGAAGGCTATCTGGAGAGACGGGCGGGTCGGGGGACTTTTGTATCGATTGCGATGCCTGCACGGGCGGCGACCACACCCGCACAGAGTTCACCCCGGTTCTCCCGACGCGGCGAGCAGATCCTGGCGACGGGCGGCTGCCAGGATCCGCCGTTCCCCCATGCGTTTGCCGCCGGTTCGCCTGAATTACGCGCTTTCCCGCACACGCAATGGCGTCGGATCAGTAACAGCGTGCAGCGCTCGCTGGGTAGCCAGGTAATGGGCTATGGCGATCCACTGGGCTTTATGCCACTTCGTGAGGCGGTGGCGGATTATCTGGCGTTATCACGCGGCGTACGCTGCGCTGCCGGGCAAGTGGTGATCCTAACCAGTTCACAGCAGGCCTTGCAGTTACTGGCACTGATGTTGCTGGATGCCAATGATGAAGTCTGGCTTGAGGAGCCGGGCTATCCTGGCGCGCGTAACGCATTCCTCGCGGCGGGTGCACACTGCCGCGCGATGCCGCTGGATGGCGAAGGGGCAATACCGCTGGAAGGCGATGCCAGGCTGGTTTATTTGACGCCGGGACATCACTATCCCACCGGCACCGCGATGAGCCTGACCCGCCGTCTGCAATGGCTCGACTGGGCGCGCCAACATCAAAGCTGGTTGATAGAAGATGATTACGACAGTGAGTTTCACTATGACGATCGCCCGATTCCCGCCTTGCAGGGCCTGGAGAATCATAGCCGGGTTATCTGCCTCGGCACCTTTTCCAAAACGCTCTTCCCCTCCCTGCGACTGGCGTGGATGGTGGTCCCGCCAGCGCTGGTGGATGCCGTTGGTCGCGCACGCAGCATTCTTGATGGACACAGCGCGCTGTTGCCGCAAGCGATCACAGCAGAGTTTCTGCAGCAAGGTCATTTTGCCAGCCACCTGCGGCTAATGCGTCAGCTTTATCACAGTCGCCGCGATCGATTGCTGGAGCAGATCAACACGCGCCTGCAGCCGTGGCTGACGCCGCTGCAGGCATCTGGCGGGCTGCAGCTGACGGTATCATTGCATCAGGGTGAGGAAGCACAACTCACGCAGCAGGCCAGTGAAATTGGTCTGCTGTTGCCGCGTCTGTCGCCGTTATACACCAGCAGTCAGCCGCAATCGGGCTGGCTGCTGGGCTTTGCCGCGCTGACGCCGGGTGAGATTGTCAGCGCCTGCGATAAACTGGTTACGCTGCTGTCGCGCTACGCGCGAACGACCAGGTGACGAGAATGCCCAGGGCTGCGCAGCAGGCACCCGCAAGGTAGACCGAGCCATAACCCAATGCCGTGGCGAGGAGGCCGGTCAGTGGGCCGCTGGCACCGTAAGCGATATCCTGGAAAGCAGAGAAACCGCCCAGCGCCGTGCCACGAATTTGTGGCGAGACGCGTTTGATCACCTCGACGCCGAGCGCCGGGAAAATCAGTGAACAGCCGCAACCGGTGAGCGCGGCACCCACCAGCGCCATCCAGCCAGAGGTTGCACATGCCAGCATCAGCAAACCGGCGGTTTCCACCAGCAGCGAAATCATTGCGACGCGGACGCCACCGTGACGATCCGGCAGGCCGCCAAAGAAAACACGCACCAATACAAAAGCACAGCCAAATGCGGTCAGGGCAAAACCGGCATTGCCCCAGTTTTCTGCAGCAAAATAGAGCGAGGTAAAGGTGCCGATCACGGCGAAGCCGGTGCCCTGGAGCGCCAGCGCCATGCCGGGTTGAAAGATGGTTTTCACCACGCTGAGCAATGAAGGGCGTTCGCCACCCACCACCGGCACTTTAGTGACCCAGCTATTGATCGCCAGCGAGAGCAGTGGCAGTAACAGCACGACACCACCGAGTGCCGCGAATCCGCCATGCTGATTGATCAGCAAACCCAGCGGTGCGCCCGCTGCCAGCGATCCATAAATCGCCATACCGTTCCACGACATCACCAGGCCGGATCGTTTGCTGCCCACCAACCCCATGCCCCAGGTCAGATTGCCGGTGAGCAGCAAGCTTTCACCAAATCCGAGTAACAAACGCCCCACTGCCAGCAAACCAAATTTTGCCCATGGCGAAACGGGCAACAGCGCCGCGGCCAGATACGCCACACCCACCAGCGCGATGGCGATCATACCGTGTTGCGTGGTGAGCTTTGCACCGTGCTGATCGGCTCGGCGTCCGGCGAAGCTGCGCGTCAGCAGCGTGGCGAAGAACTGAATCCCTACCGCAACACCCACCATCAGGTTGCTCATGCCCAATTCCTGATGCACGTACAGCGGGATGACCGGGAGCGCCAGCCCTGCGGTTAAATAAGTGAGAAATACCGCAAAGGATATGCAACCCAAAGGCAGCACAGATTGCGTCTGCGTATCAGCAGCCGTGGACATGATGGTATGAACTCCTTGTTCAGAGCGTGTGCGACAAGCGAGACCCTCTTACACGTTCGTGTCTTGCATTCAGACGAAAACGGGTTATTTGGTTCATAATGTGCACAAACGATTATTTTATTTCAGGCAAGATGGGATGAGTGTAGGCAAGCAGCGAGGGAAATGTCAAAAACAACAGGGGCCGGATAGACCGGCCCCTGGAAAACTGTGATCACGCTATTAAGCTGGCAGCTTACGCATGGTCAAGGTGGCGTTGGTGCCGCCGAAACCGAAGCTGTTGGACATCACGGTGGTCAGCGCTTTTTCAGTCGGCTGCGTCACGATGTTCAGGCCTTTACCGGCTTCATCAATCTCTTCGATGTTGATGCTTGGCGCGATGAAGCTATGCTCCAGCATCAGCAAGGTGTAGATCGCTTCCTGCACGCCCGCTGCACCCAGTGAGTGGCCAGTCATGGCTTTGGTCGCAGAGATGTACGGTGAGTTGTCACCAAACACTTCGCGAATCGCACCCAGTTCTTTCACATCACCAACAGGTGTAGAGGTGCCGTGGGTGTTGAGGTAATCGATTGGGGTATCAACGCCCTGCATGGCCATCTTCATGCAACGCACTGCGCCTTCGCCAGAAGGAGCAACCATATCTGCGCCGTCTGAGGTTGCGCCGTAACCGACGATTTCAGCGTAGATGTGCGCGCCACGCGCCAGAGCATGCTCCAGCTCTTCAACCACTACCATGCCGCCGCCGCCTGCGATCACGAAACCATCACGGTTTGCATCATAGGTACGAGAAGCTTTTTCTGGCGTTTCGTTGTATTTGGTAGACAGTGCGCCCATCGCATCAAACTCACAGGCCATTTCCCAGCTCAGCTCTTCGCCGCCGCCAGCAAACACGATGTCCTGTTTACCCAACTGAATCTGCTCAACCGCGTTACCGATGCAGTGTGCGGAAGTGGCACAGGCAGAGCTGATTGAGTAGTTCACGCCGTGGATTTTGAATGGGGTAGCCAGACAAGCTGATACACCTGAACCCATGGCTTTGGTCACCACATAAGGACCAACGGCTTTCAGGCCACGCGGGCCACGCATCGCATCGGCACCGAAGACCTGGTAACGCGGAGAACCACCGCCTGAACCGGCAATCAGACCCACGCGTGGGTTGTTCTGATATTGCTCATCAGTCAGGCCGGAATCCTGAATCGCTTCCGCCATAGACAGGTAAGCGTAGATTGAAGCATCACTCATGAAACGCACGATTTTGCGATCGATGAGCCCGTTGGTATCCAGTTTGACGTTGCCCCATACGTGGCTGCGCATACCGATATCTCTCATCTCTTCAGAGAAGGTGATACCCGAACGGCCTTCACGCAGAGAAGCCAGCACTTCTTGCTGGTTATTACCAATGCTGGAAACGATACCCAGGCCAGTAATCACTGCACGTTTCATTCAATAGTCCTCATTCCACTTCTTTTGGATTGACGTGCACTCTAGCTTACAGTTGTAAGCCGAACAAGTCCGATCAGCCATTTCCTTTTGTAAATTTGCGTCATGTGACGGCAGTCGTTAAAATCGCGCCACTGCCTGAAATATGAGCCTTTCCCGTGAAGTTATCCCCGGTTGAACACGCGCAATTAAACTGGAATGATCAGGGTACACCTGTTTCCCGAGCATTCGACGACGTCTATTTCTCCAACGACAATGGGCTGGAGGAGACGCGCTATGTTTTTCTTGATGGCAACCATATTCCTGCCCGCTTTGCTCAACATTCGCGCGATCTTTTTATCGTCGCTGAGAGCGGTTTTGGGACTGGTCTTAACTTTCTCACCCTGTGGCAAGCCTTCGATCGCTTCTGTAGCGAACATCCCGACGCGACACTTAAGCGCCTGCACTTCATCAGCTGCGAAAAATTCCCACTGACGCAAACCGATCTGATTGCCGCACATGCGCACTGGCCCGAGCTGGCGCCATGGGCCGAACAGTTACAGCAACAGTGGCCACAGGCGCTGCCGGGCTGCCAGCGTTTACTGTTCAACAGCGGTAAAGTCACGCTCGATCTCTGGCTCGGTGATATTAACGCGCTAATTAATACCTTTGATGACAGTCTCAATGATCAGGTGGATGCGTGGTTTTTAGATGGTTTTGCCCCCGCTAAAAACCCGGAAATGTGGACGCCAGAACTCTTCGCCGCCATGGCGCGTCTGGCGCGTCCAGACGGGACGCTGGCAACGTTCACTGCCGCCGGATTTGTGCGCCGTGGTTTGCAGGAAGCCGGGTTCACGGTGACCAAACGCAAAGGCTTTGGTCACAAGCGTGAAATGTTAACCGGCATAATGGAACAGGTTGCTGCCTTGCCCCACAGCCAGCCATGGTACGCCCGCCCTGCGGCTCGCACTCAGGAAGTGGCGCTGGTTGGCGGTGGCGTGGCGAGTGCCGTACTGGCGATGGCGCTGCTGCGCCGCGGCTGGAAGGTAACACTTTATTGCGCCGATGCCGCGCCCGCGCTGGGTGCTTCCGGCAATCGTCAGGGCGCACTTTACCCGCTGCTTAATCAGCACGATCCCGCTCTCGCTACGTTCTTCCCTGCGGCGTTCACCTTTGCCCGCCGTTTGTACGACCAGCTACCGGTGATGTTCGAGCATGACTGGAGCGGCGTGTTGCAACTCGGCTGGGACAGCAAAAGTGCCGATAAAATTGCCCAGATGCTGGAGATGGGATTGCCGCATGATGTGGCGTACGGCGTAAGTAAAGAGGACGCGCAGCAGTTAGCGGGCGTCGATACCGGTTGTGGTGGCATTTTCTATCCTCAAGGCGGCTGGCTCTCTCCGTCGCAGTTGACCAGCAACCTGTTGGAGCATGCGCAAACGCTGGGTTTACGCCTGCACTGGCTGCATCGCGTCACCACGCTGGAAACGACAACTGAGGGGTGGACCCTGAACTTCAGCGAGCAGCCCTCGGTGAATTATCAGCAGGTGGTGATCGCCAATGGCCATGCCCTGCTGGAGATTGAGCAGAGCAAAGACTTGCCCGTATATGCGGTGGCGGGTCAGGTCAGTCATGTGCCGACCAATCCTGAGCTAGGCGCGTTAAATACCGTACTCTGCTATGACGGCTATCTCACGCCAGTCAGCCCGCATTTCAATACCCACTGCATCGGGGCCAGCTACCATCGCGGCGATACCACAACCGATTTCCGTGTTGACGATCAGCAGGAAAATCGCCAGCGCCTGGTGAACTGCCTGCCGGATGCGCAGTGGCCGCAGCAAGTGGATATCAGTGATAACGAGGCGCGTGTCGGCGTACGCTGCGCCACGCGCGATCACCTACCGATGAGTGGCAGCGCGCCTGATTACGCCGCAACGCTGGCGCAATACGCTGATTTGCCGGAGCAGCGTGCACGGGGTGAAACCCTTGCCGATGCACCGGTTCATGCTGGTTTATTTGTGCTGGGTGCGCTGGGTTCACGCGGCTTGTGCAGCGCGCCGTTGGCAGCGGAAGTGCTGGCGGCACAGATGAGTGGTGAGCCGCAACCGCTGGATATCACCACGCTGGCGGCATTGAATCCGAATCGTTACTGGGTAAGAAAACTGCTGAAAGGTAAGAAAGCGGGACGCTAGGATGACGGGGCGAGCGGTCGCCCCGACTTATCAGGCGGTCTGACGCGCCTGCTGGAACAAATTATCCCACATGCCAATCACCAACGCCTGATCGCGCGGTGACAGTTCCCCCGCCGCAATCGCATTTTGCAAGCTGTTGGTCACATGGATTTGCAGCGCTTCAGGTGTGTGCTCACCGCTGATTTCAATCTCAGCCACCGCCAGGGTCAGATGACCACGCAGATAGCCACCGGCAAACAGCTCGTCGTCACTGGCGTGATCAACCATATCGTCAATCAATGCCAGGATGCGGGATTCGAATTCTACGATCATCGTCTTGTTCCTTATTACCCTTGATACGCCGCGCCGCTACTGCGCTGGCATCACGCCCTCACCCCGTTACACGCTGGTTCGCGTTCCCGGGGTTTGTTCATTCGCCGTCATGCTGCAACGCGGGTGACTTTGGGTCATTAATAATATATTTGCGAATCACAAATCTTCCGGCCACGGGAAGTGTGCCGCCGTCAGTGCTGGCGTACCGTAATAGCTGGCTAACGCATCGATAAAGCGAGCCGGACGTGCCGGGATACCCTGCTCAAAATAGGTCATCACCTGAGCATGGACCTTGCGCTGGAACGCGATGCGGTCGGGTTCACAATCGCCTTCGAGGTTGTCACAACTGACATTGAAGGGGGAGCCTGCCGCGACACAGAACAACCATTCCAGCGCCTGTGGCTTGACTTCCACTGATTCGAACTGACTTTGCGTTTGCGCATCCCGCCCATCCGGGCAGTACCAATAACCAAAATCCACCAGCTTGCGACGCGCTTCACCGGCAATACACCAGTGAGAAATTTCGTGCAGCGCGCTGGCGTAGAAACCGTGAGCAAACACCACGCGGTTCCACGGCGATTCCTCATCCGCTGGAAGATAAATAGGTTCGTCATCGCCTTTAATTAGACGGGTCTGAAAGTCTTCAACAAAGCAGCCATCAAAAATATCCACCAGCTGCTGGTAATGATGTTCTGTACTCATAATATTTTAATCTTTAAAAAAATTAGCGCCATTGTCGCATTGGCAGCCGTTCTTGACGAGTACTGCTTTACAGCGTGGCTATCCACGCCAGCAACGCGCTGCCATGACTATCCCACAATAATTTGGCGCTCATCACGGCGGATACAGTCACCACCATCGGGCGGATCAGCTTCTGACCCCGGCTCAGCACCAGTCTGGCGCCGATACGCGCACCCACGAATGCGCCAATCAACATGATCACGCCTGTGCCCCACACCACCTTTCCGCCGAACATAAAGAACAGCAGACTGCCGAAATTGGAGGTGAAATTTAGGACTTTGGCGTGGGCGGTGGCCTTGGCAAGATTGAAGCCACTTAGCGTCACAAACGCCAATGCATAGAATGAACCGGCACCCGGACCAAAAAAGCCGTCGTAAAAACCGACGCAACCACCGCCGACCAGCGCAAAAGCGATCCCCTGCAGGCGATGTTCACGATCCGACTCGCCCAGCCGCGGCATCAGCAGGAACCATAAACCGATGCTGATCAGCAGGAGCGGCAGAATTTGTCGCAGCACCTCCGCCTGAATATGCTGAATCAGAACCGTGCCACAGACTGCGCCGATAAAGGTCATGGCAATGTTCAGTCGCTGTTCACGCAGTTTCACCGCGCCACGACGCACAAAATAGAGGCTGGCAGAGAAAGATCCGCCTACCGACTGCAACTTATTGGTGGCTAAAGCCTGAGCAGGAGAGAGCCCCGCAGCGAGTAATGAAGGAACGGTGAGTAAGCCACCACCGCCGGCGATGGAGTCGATAAACGCTGCCAGCACCGCAACCAGAAACAACACGCCCAGCAACAGTGGGCTAACAACAAAGAGGTCCATTTTTTTCTCGTAAAGTTAACCCGACCGTTCTTATTGCAGGCTGGGCATCCGTGCTCTCTCCTGGTCTCACAAACATCCGTGCGTGGGAGAGAGAACGTTGCCAATGCTCCTGCAACAGGATGCATCAAGGCTAGAGTAAATGACGATCTAATAGTGCCTGACAGGAGGGTGGCAACGGCGGCGGCGTTTTCTTCACAGGCGGCGTGCTACCCGGTTTTTTCGGCAGGAACCAACTGTCTAACTCTGCGCCACAACCATCACCCGGCGGCGGTGCAGCCTGATCTTCGCACTCCAGACTGCCTGCCGGACAGCGCAGACGTACGTGCATGTGGGCACGATGGGCAAACCACGGACGCACTTTATTCAGCCATGCACGATCGCTTCCAGCATCCGCACAAAGCTGCTTTTTAATCGCCGGATTGACGAAGATGCGTGTTACTTCGTCATCTTTCGCCGCCAGCTTGATCAGGCTGTCGATCTGCGGCTGCCAATGACGTGCAATCACTTGCTTATCATCCGGTGCCACCAAATCCAGCGGCTGTGGCTTCAGCAGCTGCTGCGCCGTCCAGCGATTTTGCGGCAGCTGCAACCAGATATCGACATCCAACCCGGTTTGATGGCTGGCATGCCCACTGCTGAAGCGCCCGCCGGCCGCCATGCCCATATCACCAATCAACACTTGCCCCAGCTGCAATTGATGCACCTGGGTACTAAGACGTTGAATAAAAGCAATCAGATCGGGATGGCCGTAATAACGCCGCTGATCCTGGCGCATGACCTGATAGTTAGGTGAATTGAGAGGCAATTGCTGTGCACCGACAATACAGCCGTTGGCAAACCCGCCAATCGACTGTGGGCTGCCAGCAATCGGCTGATGAATTTGCTGCCAGGGCGTGGCAGCAAAGGCAGCCGCACTGCACAACAGCGCGGCAACGATAGTGAGCAGGCGGCGCATCAGTGGCTTACCAGCGCGGAACGCTGCTGTTGACGTCACCGTTCTGCGCACGCTGACGCAGCAGGTGATCCATCAACACAATCGCCATCATCGCTTCGGCAATGGGCACCGCACGAATGCCCACGCAAGGATCGTGGCGACCTTTAGTAATCATCTCCACTTCTTCGCCCTCACGCGTGATGGTTTTACCCGGCACGGTAATGCTGGAAGTGGGTTTCATTGCCAGATTCGCACTGATGGTCTGGCCGCTGCTGATGCCACCCAAAATGCCACCCGCGTGGTTGCTCTGGAAACCGTCAGCACGAATCTCATCGCGATGCTGGCTACCGCGCTGGTTAATCACCGCGAAACCGTCACCGATTTCCACGCCTTTTACCGCGTTGATGCTCATCAACGCATGAGCCAAATCGGCATCCAGACGATCAAATACCGGCTCGCCCAGTCCCGGTGGCACGTTTTCCGCCATCACCGTGACTTTGGCACCGATCGAGTCACCCTCTTTCTTTAGGCCGCGCATCAGTTCGTCCAGCGCATCCAGCTTCGAGGCATCCGGGCAGAAGAACGGGTTCTCTTCAACGATGCTCCAGTCTTTCAGCTCGCAGGCCACATCACCAATCTGTGCCAGATAGCCACGCACCTGAATACCGTGCTTCATTTGCAGATATTTTTTGGCAATCGCACCCGCAGCCACGCGCATCGCGGTTTCGCGCGCTGAGGAGCGCCCACCACCGCGATAGTCGCGCAGGCCATATTTTTGTTCGTAGGTGTAATCCGCATGGCCGGGGCGGAACAGATCTTTGATTGCGCCGTAATCTTGCGAACGCTGGTCAGTATTTTCAATCAGCAGGCCGATAGAGGTGCCCGTGGTGACGCCCTCAAACACGCCGGACAAAATTTTCACCTGATCCGGTTCGCGGCGCTGTGTGGTGTAGCGCGACGTCCCCGGGCGGCGGCGATCGAGATCGTGCTGAATATCCGCTTCCGTGAGCGGAATGCCTGGCGGCACACCATCAACGATGCAGCCCAGCGCAATACCATGCGACTCGCCAAAGGTGGTCACGCGAAAAACTTGTCCAATGCTGTTACCGGCCATTGTGGTTCCTTGTTGCGATGTTGCGGGCGATGTTTCGCCCCATTTTTTTAGTCTTTGTAGAAGGAGAAGTGATGCTGAGCCGCGACGATCTGCTCGCGCGTCAGCATAAACACACCGTCACCGCCGTTATTGAACTCCAGCCAGGTAAACGGCACATCCGGGTACTGATCCATCATATGCACCATGCTGTTGCCCACTTCGCAAATCAGCACGCCCTGCTCACTCAGATAATCCGGCGCACAGGCGAGAATTCGGCGCACCAGCTTCAGACCATCACTGCCTGCTGCCAGGCCCAGTTCCGGTTCATGGCGATATTCATTCGGCAGATCGTCCATATCCTCCGCATCCACGTACGGTGGATTGGTGACGATCAGATCGTATTTCACCTGCGGCAGGCCGCGGAACAAATCGGCGCGAATGGGCGTAACGTGATGGATAAGGCCATGTTCTTCAATATTTTGCTCAGCCACCGCCAGTGCATCCGTGGAGATATCCACCGCGTCGACTTCCGCTTCCAGGAAGGCGTAAGCGCAGGCAATCGCGATGCAGCCGCTGCCAGTACACATGTCGAGAATGTGATGCGGTTGTTCACCGATCAGTCCGGCAAAGCGGTTTTCAATCAGCTCGCCAATCGGTGAACGTGGCACTAACACGCGTTCATCGACATAGAACTCGTGACCACAGAACCAGGCTTTATGGGTGAGATAGGCCACCGGAATGCGCTCGTTTACGCGACGAATCACACGTTCAACAATGCGGTGACGCTCGCTGGCCGTCAGGCGCGCATTGCGCATATCTTCGGGGATATCCAGCGGCAGCCAGAGCGTAGGCAGAACCAGTTGGACTGCTTCGTCCCAGGGATTATCCGTGCCGTGGCCGTACCAAATGCCTGCCGCCGAAAAACGGCTGACAGCCCAGCGCAGCATATCCTGAATGGTGTGCAGTTCACTCACTGCCTCATCGACGAAAATCTTGTCCACGTAGCCCTCCGCAGGCCTTAAAATCAATCGGCCGATAGTGTGCCACGAAGCCGGGCAGAATTCAGCGCAGCAAGGCGAAAAAGCTGACATTTGTTAACGCTAAGCGTTAAGGTATGCCACCGGCTGTTAACCAGCCCTTTAACCCTATTTTGAGCCATGAGTAAGAAGACGCCCCTAAACCAGGACGATCAGGCGCTGTTTCGTGAGTTGATGAGCGGAACGCGTAAGCTGAAACAAGACACTATCGTGCACAAACCGGTAGTGAAAACCCGCGAAGTCCCGCTGAAAAGACTGCTTTCCGAGCAAGCCGATAACAGTCACTACTTCTCAGATGAGTTTCAGCCTTTGCTCTCCAGCGAGGGGCCGATGCGTTATGTGCGCGCGGATGTCAGTCATTACGAGCTGAAGAAATTGCGACGCGGCGATTACACGCCGGAGATTTTTCTCGATCTTCATGGTTTAAGACAGCAGCAGGCCAAACAGGAGCTGGGGGCGCTCATTGCCGCCTGTCGCCGTGAACACCTGTTTTGTGCCAGCGTGATGACCGGGCACGGCAAGCATATCCTCAAGCAGCAAACACCGCTGTGGCTGGCGCAACATCCGCACGTCATGGCATTTCATCAGGCACCGAAGCTGTTTGGCGGTGATGCCGCTCTGCTGGTGTTGATTGAAGTTGAAGAGTGGCAACCGCCGGAACTGCCTTAGCCCTTAAAAAGGAAAGGGCCGCAGAAGGCGGCCCATAGAGATCTCACGCACGGCGAGTTTACATTGCTTTAGCCAGTTTTGACGGGCTGACCTGCCACTCCAGTTTGCCTTCACAGGCCTCTGCATCAAAATTCACGCAGGCAATTGCCGACGTAGCGAACATCGGAGGCGCTTCCTGCGGGCAGAGCTCTGAAACCAGATAGCCCACCAGCGGCAGATGCGAAATCACTAAAGCTGATTTAACACCCTGCTGCGCCAGCGCCTGCAGATAACAGGCCACCATACCCGGATCGCCACCCGGCGTCAGTTCTGGCAGCACATCCTGCCCTTCTGGCAGCTTCAGTGCCTCGCGTACCGTGGCGAGCGTCTGCTCTGCACGAAGATAAGGGCTGACTAATACCCTTTCAATATCCAGCGCCTGGCCGTTTAGCCAGCTCGCCATCTGGCGCGATTCGTCACAGCCACAGATTGTGAGTGGGCGTACTGAATCACTCGCTGCTTCCAGAGCTGCATCGCCATGACGCATGATAAAAACTTGCATAAAGCACCGCTGTTGTTTGTCGATATCGTCGGGTACCACAGCACCAGACGCTTCATTCTGCGAATGAACGCTGTGTTTTACCCCAATGGCTTCAGTATAGTCAACCGGTTGTTTATTAAATAAGCACATCTCAGAATGGTGCCGCACCACCTTCTTCATGGCACCATAACTAACCCGCTGAATCTGTGCGCCTATTCATATTTGTGCAGAAGTGTAAAAATTCGTTTGCGCTTCTGACATTGCCATTAAAGCGTCACAGGGCGCGAAACGATCGCCATGTTGCTGCATTAATGCACGTAATGTATTGACGATTTCGCTGGCGCCGCGTTGATCCATATAGCGGAACGGCCCGCCAAGAAAAGGCGGGAAGCCGATGCCAAATACCGCCGCGATATCACCATCCCGAGCATTGCGCACCACGGACTCGTCCAGACAGCGTGCAGCCTCATTCAGCATCATCATCACGCAGCGTTGTGCAATCTGTTCTTCGCTCTGCTTTGCCTGCGGCTTGACGTTAATCAGGCTATAAATTGAGTCATCGACTTTGCGTTTTCCCGGCCAGCGAGCCGCGTTGTAAAGGTAAAATCCTTTCTGGTTTTTACGCCCTTTGCGGCCATCGGCCAGGATGGCATTCACCGCATCGGGTGCGCTGAAACGCTCGCCATAAGCCTGCAGCAAAATCGGACTGATTTTGCTGCCGACATCAATGCCAACTTCATCCAGTAACTGTAACGGCCCGACCGGAAAACCGAACTTCACTAACGCACGATCGATATGGTCCACCGGCTCCCCTTCCAGCAAGCAGCGCATGGCTTCATTTATATAGGGCGCGAGGATGCGATTGACGTAAAAACCGGGTTTATCGGCCACTACCACCGCTGTTTTACCCTGCTGGCGCGCTAACTGCACCGTGGTCGCGAGCGTTTCTGCCGACGTACCCACATGCGGAATCACTTCCACCAGCGGCATTTTGTCCACCGGACTGAAATAGTGCAGGCCAATGACGTTCTCGGGACGCTGCGCGTTGACGGCAATATCACCAATCGGTAACGAGGAGGTGTTGGAAGCAAAGATGGTATGCGGTTGACAGTGACTTTCGATATCCGCCACCATCTGCTGCTTCAGGGTTAAATCCTCAAATACCGCCTCAATCACCAAATCGCGCTGGCTGAACCCCTGATAATCGATACCGCCGCTGATACGCGCCATCTGCTGCTGACGCTCAGCCGGTTTAAGCTGACGCCGTTTCACTTTTTGGCTCAGCAGGTCCCAGCTATATTGCAATGCGTGGTTCACACCATTGAGATTGACGTCTTTAATCCTTACTGGCAAACCGGCTTTCAGCGCCGTCACGCTGGCAATGCCACCGCCCATTAATCCGCCACCGAGCAAGCCGATGTGTTGCAATGTGCGTGGTTCAGCCTCGGCCACGGCGTCTTTCTTCATCGCGGTCGATGCAAAAAACAGACTGCGCAGCGCCGCAGATTCTGGTGTCATCGCCAGCTGGCCAAAGGCACGCGCTTCCGCTGCATGCCCGGCATCGATGCCCTGCTCCAGACCCGTGCGCACTACCTGCAGAATACGATCCGCCGCAGGGTAATTGCCCTGCGTTTTGCTGTCGGTTTGACGTTTTGCCATCGCGAATAACAGCGAGCGTGCCAGTGGTGCCTGCATCAGGCGGTCACGACGTGACAGCTCACGGCGAACGATCTTTCCTTTATGCACACGTGCAATCGCCGTTTCCAGCAAGATGGATTGTGGCACCGCATCGTCAACGACACCCAGTTTCAACGCCTGTTTAGCGCGCAGCTGTTTACCACTCAGGATCAGCGGTAGCGCTTGCGGCACACCAATCAGTTTTGGCAGGCGCTGCGTCCCACCTGAGCCAGGTAACAAGCCCAACTGCACTTCCGGCAGGCCCAACCGGGTTTTATCATCCAGCGTGCAGATACGCGCGCTACAAGCCAGCGCCAACTCCAGCCCGCCGCCAAGACAGGCACCGTGGATTGCCGCAACTACCGGGAAGGGCAATGCCGCGATCTGCGCCATCACCTCTTGCCCCTGTCGCGCCAGGGCTTCCGCTTCTTCTGCCGTCTGACAATCCGCGATCATGCTGATATCTGCACCGGCAACAAAGTTATCGCTTTTGCCAGAGATCAATACCAATCCCGCCAATCTGGGATTGCTGCGCGCTTCAGCCAGCACCGCTTTTATTTGTGGGACAAACTCCGCTTTTAACGTGTTCATCTTTTCGCCCGGCACGTCGATGGTGATGATGCCGACATGATCGAGGCGCATATGTAAATGGAATGCAGATGCACTCATTATTCGGCCTCCAGAACCATTGCACTGCCTAATCCGCCTGCTGCACAGGCGGTTACCAAACCCAATCCCCCGCCACGCCGCCGCAGTTCATGCAACGTTTGGGTGATCATGCGCGCGCCAGTGGCAGCAAACGGATGGCCGTAAGCAATGGAGCCGCCCAGCACATTGAAACGTTCTTCATTGACTTCACCCAAGGCATGCGGGCGATTCAGTACCTCGCGCGCAAAACGCTCATCGCGGAACATTTTCAGGTTCGCCAGCGTCTGCGCAGCAAAGGCTTCGTGCATATCGATTAACGTGAGGTCATTGAGCGTGATACCCGCGCGATCCAGCGCCAGCGGCGAGGCGTAAGCAGGACCCAGCAACATGTCCTGCCAGACATCAATCGCGGTAAACGCGTAGCTGCGCAGATAGCCGATCGGGGTAATACCCAGCTCACGTGCGCGGCCTTCACGCATCAAAATCACTGCGGCGGCGCCATCCGTTAGCGGTGTGCTGTTGGCTGCCGTGACAGAGCCGTGGTGGCGATCAAAAGCTGGCCGCAGCCTGGCGTAATCGCTGGCGCTGGCGTTAAAGCGAATATTGTTATCCTGCTCAATCGGTGCTTTCCATGGCGGTACAAAGGCAGTCATCACTTCCTGCGCCAGCACGCCTGATTGCCAGGCACGCGCTGCATGCTGATGTGAGCGCAACGCCAGGGTGTCTTGCTGCTCACGCGTGATGCCATGGGTTTTCGCAATCTGCTCGGCGGTATCCCCCATACGCAAACCCGTGGAATACTCCGCCACCGCAGGAGGCACCGGTAGCAAATCACGGGGGCCCAGGCGGCGTAGGATTTGCAGCTTTTTGCTAAAGGTTCGCGCTTTGTTGAGATCGACCAGCGCGCGCGCCAGCGTTTTACTGACGCCAATGGGAAGTACCGATGAGGAGTCTGCGCCACCGGCAATACCTGCATCAATGGTGCCCGCCATCAGGCTTTCCGCCACATTCGCCACCGCCTGAAAACTGGTGGCACAGGCACGACTGACACTGTAAGCATCGGTGTGAACGCTCAATCCGCTGCTCAGCACGATTTCGCGTGCAATATTAGGCGCTTCCGGCATCTGCACCACCTGGCCGAATACCAGCTGGTCAATAACGTCTACCGGTAACTCGCTGCGTGCCATCAGTTCTGACACCACCATGCGCCCCAACTCCAGCGCGGAAATGCCATGAAAATCACTCGCCTGACGGGCGAAAGGCGTGCGTAATCCATGGGTTATGGCGATACGTTCGCCCTGACGCGTCAGCAGCGGCTGCGCTTTGCTCATTGCACTCACCTGTAATTTACGACCGTAGCATCATTGCCAAACAGGTCTGACCTGATCATCAGTGTTAACCAAGTGTTGCTAAGTCGCCAATAACAGAAGAAAAAAAGTGCGAGGGAAGACACGAAAAAGAGAAAACGCTGCCGGAAGGGCTTCCGGCAGCGACAGGATTAGCGTAAGCCGAGTTGAAAAATGAGGGTCTCAGCCTGGCAGGCAAAAGTGAAATCAACATTCAGGCGTATGCCTGGCGCTTCTTCAACGAACTCGGCTTGAATCACGCAAGGCTCGGATTCAACCTGACGCGCTTTGTCCGTCAGGTGCTTCAGCATCGCTTCAGCCGCATGACGATCGGCAAAAGCGCCAGACCAGCTCGCCGTGCAATCGGTATTGTCCATTACGGTGCCAACATCTACGCAGCAGCAAGCCGCCGTTTCCGTGGCACTGCATTTTTTAATGGCATCAGTCATTGTTTTCTCCTGACGATAAATCGACACAATCGGATCATTTTCTGACACAAAGTGTACGCCCCGCGCGGCCTGGCTTCTATCTCTCAGCGGCTAAGTGACGAATATCACACTAAAAATTGATCCAGAACAAATTTGACCGCTATGCTAGATGGGCATCGACAAGATTTTGTTAATCAGATCTGATTTTATCGATCAAATCGGAAATATTTAAAAACATTATTGCAACAAATACACAGGTCAGACCTATACTCGTCGCACTGGTCTGATATGTGCCTTTGTCATCAGTCCCTACAATCCGCCGTCCTTTGTTACGCGACGTAACAACGTTTAATAATAAATCCAGATGAGGTTGTGGTCATGAACCATAAGAACCTGTTTGCAAAGTCAGCTGTGGCAGCTGCAGTGGCGCTTATTTCTTCCCAAGTTTACGCCGCAGGCTTTCAACTTAATGAATTCTCAGCAATTGGTTTAGGTCGTGCTTATTCGGGTGAAGGTGCGATGGGCGATACCGCCGCATCTGCCAGTCGTAACCCGGCGACCATGGCATTGATGGATCGCCCTTCTTTCTCCATCGGTACCGTTTATATTGATCCGGAAGTTGATATCAGCGGCCAGAGCCCAACCGGCAATAGCCTGAATGCGAAAAACATCGCACCGAATCAGTGGATCCCTAACCTTCATTATGTTCATCCGATTAACGATCAGTGGTGGGTAGGCGCATCCGTCACCTCTAACTATGGTCTGGCGACAGAGTTCAATGACGGTTACACCGCTGGCGGCTACGGTGGTAAAACCGACCTGATGACAGGTAACTTTAACCTTAGCACGGCTTATCGTTTGAATGAGCACTTCAGCTTTGGTGTTGGCTTTGATGCGGTTTACGCTAAAGCAAAAATCGAACGTTATGCGGGTGAAGCAGGTGCTCGCGTCGGCATGCCAGCTGATACTCAGGTTGCCCACCTGAAAGGTGATGAATGGGGCTACGGCTGGAACGCCGGTATCCTGTATGAAGTGGATAAAAACAACCGCTTCGGCTTCACCTATCGTTCAGAAGTAAAAATCGACTTTGACGGCGATTATAAGAGCAGCATTCCAACCGCTTACAACGGTACACCGCAGGCGATTGCCTTAGGACTGCCATACGGCACCAGCGGCCAAACCATTCCGGGTTCACTCACGCTGAACCTGCCAGAGATGTGGGAAGTGTCGGGCTGGCATAAAGTGGCACCACAGTGGGCCGTACACTACAGCCTGACCTACACCAGCTGGAGCCAGTTCCAGGAACTGAAGGCCACGGGCAGCAACGGCCAGACGCTGTTCTATAAGGATGAAGGCTTTAAAGATGCCTATCGCATCGCGCTGGGTACCACTTACTTCTACGACGATAACTGGACCTTCCGTACCGGTATCGCATTTGATGACAGCCCGGTTCCCGCTGACAAACGCTCGATCTCAATTCCGGATCAGGACCGTCTGTGGTTGAGCGCCGGTGCTTCTTACGCCTTCAACGAAAATGCGTCAGTCGACCTTGGTATCTCTTACATGCACGGCCAGAAAGTCACCGTGAAAGAAGGCCCTTATACCTTTAATTCCGAGGGTAAAGCCTGGCTGTACGGCGCGAACTTTAACTACAAGTTCTGATAGTTAGCTCGAAAAAAATGGCGACCAATGCGGTCGCCATTTTTGTTACTGTGAATCGATGTCCTTCAAGTCATCCTGAATCGCACTGGCGTTCGGATTCTCTTCCGGTTTTAACTTCCCGCCGTTGGCGAGGAAATCATTACGCTGGAAGTAGGCGTTGCGGATAAACGCATACGGATCCTGCTGCTGTTTCAGGATGGCATCGGAATCCAACAGCTGTGCACGTGTTTCCACACCTTCCAGTGTCCATTTACCAATCGACATCGGCCAGGTCAGCCAACTCAGCACCGGATAAAGCGTATCGACATAGTCGCCGCCATCCTGACGCACCGTGAAGCTGCCATAACCCGGCAGAACCACATAAGGACCATAGCCCACCCCGTAACGACCCAGAGTACTCCCGAAGTGGTGCGGAACTTCTCGCGCCAGTTCAGGATTCGCTTTGCCCGCCACATCGATAAATCCGCCCAAGCCCAATACGGTATTGAGGAAGAAACGCGTGAAGTGGATTCCTGCCTGGCGCGGTTCACCCACCAGAATCGAGTTCAGCATGCTGGCAGGTTCATCCAGGTTGCCGAGGAAGTTGCTCATGCCACTGCGCGCAGGCACCGGCACATAGTCACGCCAGGCAACCGCCACCGGGCGCACCACATAAGGATCCAGCACGTTCATGTTGAAATTAAACATCGTGCGGTTAAAGCCTTCGAGCGGATCGCTACGCTGCGCAGGCTGCGTTGGATCGGCCGGTTTGGAACTGGCACATCCCACCAGCAGCAAGCTGGCCAGCGCCAGACCGGTCAGGCGGTTATTCATTCTTATCTCCCTGTGCGGTTGAATAATGTATCGCTTCAGGGCTGCTGTTGATTAATCTCCACAGCCAGTTGCTGATGACCATCCCAGGGGGTGATCGCGCTTAAGCCAAACCAGTCTCCCGACTGAGGATTGGCGCTACCATCGCGCGAAATACGCACCCTGACCTGCACCTGATGCTGCGCCGAAAGCAGGCGATCGGGCATCATGGCGTTGCTGTCATCCAGCGTGAGCGATAACGGGAAATGGCTCAGCGGTAAACGCTTCACAGCCACAGGCACCGGTGAAACACCGTCAGACACAGAAATATACAACACTCCGCCTTGCGGTAACATTTTTTCTGCCTGCGAGGTTAAACTCACCGTCAATGCCAGGTGACTATTTTGCTGTCCCGCATCAGTTTTCGCTTGTTCAATGCTGCGCTCTATCATGGTAATGCGCTTGTCACCCGCGGGCAGAAGCTTCAGCATCACCTGCCAGGCGCCAATCGCTTGATCATATTGCTGCTGCTCAAAAGCATTAAATGCCAACAAGCTCAGGGTGCGCACGTTGCTATGGTCGCGTTTTAGCAGATCTTTCAGCATCACATTGGCCTGGCGGTTGTCCTGCGGATCGCTGGAGCGCGTCAGGACTTCGGCATAATCCTGCTGCAGTTCCAGATTATCAGGTGCCAGTTGCAATGCGCGCTGGAAGGCCTGGCTGGCATTGGTCGCGTTATTGAGCACCATGCCAAGGCGGCCCAGCATCGTCCAGTCATTGAGGTTTTGCGGATCGTCTTGCAATGAGGTGCGCAACCCTAATTGTAGGCGAGCCAACTCTTCCATGGTTAAGGGCGCCGCTTTGGGATCCATCACACGGGCACGCAACTGAGGGTATTCCTGCTGTACGCTAACCCAACCGGCCAGTTGCGCCAGTCCACCGGTCTTCAGGTAAAAGCCAACCGACACCAGCAACAATACAATCAAACCCGGCAATAGCACCCAACGGCTACTGTGATGGATGCGAGCCGCGTGCTCGTTTGGCACATCGGTGAGCAGCGTTTGTTGCAGTTCACGTACCATCTCGGGACGCTCGGCAACCACGCCTTCTTCTTCATCGCGTTCGAGTTCGCGCAGGCGCTGCTGGTAAAAATCGGTATTCAGGCGATCGCGATCGCCGCTGCTGGCTTCACGTTGACGCCAGCCCGCGCGAAGAAACAGCACCGAGGCTGCCACCAGCAAAATAATCAGGGTAATCCAGAATCCAGTCATTACGGCTTCCCGTCACGCTTAAGAATCGCCGCAAGGCGTTGTTGTTCATCGTCATCGAGATCGCTACGGGTTTTCCCCCGGCGATTGCGCAGAATAATAATCAAGCCGCCCAGCACCACAAACAGCGCCGGCCCCACCCACAAAATCAGCGTTGAAGGGGTAACCGGGGGTTCATAAGTGACGAAGTTGCCGTAGCGCGCCACCATGTAGTCGATGATCTGCTGGCGACTTTGGCCCTGCTTCATCAGCTCATACACTTTCAGACGCATGTCTGCGGCAATCATCGCATTGGAGTCGGCAATGCTGTTGTTCTGACACTTAGGGCAACGCAGTGAACCGGTGAGATCGCGGTACTGCTCTTCCTGCTGTACCGAATCGAACTGGTAAGTATCAATGGCAGCCCACAGGCTGGTGCTGAGCAGAATGCCCGCTATTAACAGAAGCAGCCGTTTCACGCACCGGCCCCCTTGCTGTATTTATCCCACAGCGGTTTCACTTCTTCGTTCCACACGCGATCATTCATATCCCCCGCATGGCGATAACGAATAATACCGTGGCCGTCGATCAGGAAGGTTTCCGGCGCACCGTAGACGCCGAGATCCAGACCTAACATGCCGTCACCGTCATACAGGCTCAGCGCGTACGGGTTGCCCAGCGTGTTCAGCCAGGTGACCGCTTTGGTGCGATCATCTTTGTAGTTCAGCCCAACGACGCGAATGCCCTTCTCGGCCAGCGTGTTGAGATACTGATGCTCAGCACGGCATGTCGGGCACCAGGTGGCCCAGACATTGAGCAGGATCGGTTTGCCGTCTGTCAGAACCTGCTGATCGTAGATTTTGCCCGGCTTATCGAGCGCTTCCAGTTTGAAAACCGGTACCGGCTTACCAATCAGCGCCGACTCCAGACGCGTGGGATCATCACCATTAGCGTTGCGAGACAGCTGCCACAACAGCGCGGCCGCCAGCAGCAGAAACAGCACTAACGGGATGAACAAGATTTTCTTACTCATGCCAGCTCCTCCTGCTGCGCTTTTTTGCGCGAACGATAACGCGGGTCCAGCAGGCACAATAGGCCGCCGACCGCCATAAACACGCCGCCGAACCAAATCCAGCGCACGAACGGTTTGTAATAGATGCGTACCGCCCATGAACCGTCATCCAGCTCTTCGCCCAATGCCGCGTAAAGATCGCGAGTGAAACCACCGCTGATTGCCGCTTCGGTCATCATGGTGCGAGCTGCGGTATAGAACCGTTTTTCAGCATGCAGTACCGCTTCAAATTTTCCGTCACGCGTCACATCGATAATGGCGACACCGCCGCTGTAGTTCGGCCCCTGCAAGTTGTGTACGTCGCGGAAAATGAAGTGATAGTTGTGGATATCCACAGTATCGCCCGATTTCATGCGCACATCACGCTCAACGCTGTACTGCGTGCTAAAAGCGATACCCACCACCGTTACGGCAACGCCTAAATGACCCAGCACCATGCCCCAATGGCTGCGGGTTAAATGACGCAGACCTTTGAAGAAACTGTGGCGATGGGTCGCGCGCTCGTGCAGTTCCATCAGCGTCAGCAGAATCACCCAGATCGCCATCAACAGGCCAATCACCGTCATCGCTTCTATGCGGTCCTGCAGCAGCCATGGCAGCGCGATCGATAAGATCAGTGTGACCAGCAAGCCGACGCCCAGGCGTTTCCACAGTTTCTGCGGCTCATCGCGACGCCAGCGCACCAGTGGCCCAATGCCGAGCATCAGGGCAAACGGTGCCATCAGCCAGGTAAACATGGTATTGAAGAACGGTTCGCCGACAGAAATACTGCCCAGTCCCAACTGCTTATGGACTAACGGCAACAGCGTGCCCAGCAGCACCACCAGCATGGCCGCAATTAACAGAACGTTATTACCCAACAGGAAGGATTCGCGTGACCAGGCTTCGCTCTGCACACGGCTGCGCACCTTGCCACCTTTGATGGCATAAAGCAGCAGCGAGCTACCAATCACGATCACCAGGAAGGCGAGAATGAACATGCCGCGCGCCGGGTCGGAAGCAAACGAGTGCACTGACACCAGCACGCCTGAGCGCACGAGGAAAGTGCCCAGCAGGCTTAATGAGAATGCCGTGATCGCCAGCAGCACCGTCCAGGATTTGAAGCTACCCCGTTTTTCTGTCACCGCCAGTGAATGCATCAACGCCGTACCGGCCAGCCAAGGCATGAACGAAGCATTCTCGACCGGATCCCAGAACCACCAGCCGCCCCAGCCCAGTTCGTAATAGGCCCACGCCGAACCGAGCACGATGCCAATGGTCAGGAAAACCCAGGCTGCGGTCGTCCACGGGCGTGACCAGCGCGCCCATGCGGTATCGAGACGCCCTGCCATCAATGACGCAATAGCAAACGCAAATGCCACTGAGAAACCGACATAACCCATGTAGAGCAGGGGCGGATGGAAAATCAGCCCGATATCCTGCAGCATCGGATTGAGGTCGCTGCCATCAACCGGGAAGTTCGGCAGGGTACGAGTAAACGGATTCGAGGTGAGCGTAATAAACAGCAGGAAGCCGAGATTGATCATCCCCATGACTGACAACACACGCGCCAGTGCATCCTGCGGCATGCCGCGACTGAAAATTGCGACGGCTACCGTCCAGGTGCTGAGCAACAACACCCATAGCAGCAGTGAACCTTCATGCGCGCCCCAGGTGGCCGCGATGCGATAGTAAACCGGCAGCAGGGTGTTGGAGTTGGTGGCGACATAGGCCACGCTGAAATCGTTAACGATAAACGCATGTACCAGCACCACGAAGGCGGCAACGATACAGGCGAACATGCCCCACGCCAGCGGGCGTGCCATCGCCATCAAACGTGCATCCTGACGGGTTGCGCCCCACAACGGATAAATACTTAATAGCAGCGCGAGTCCCAGCGCCAGGCAAAGCAGAAAGCTGCCAATTTCCGGCATCATGATTGAGCACCTGCCTGCTGATAAGTCGCTGCAGGTCCTGTGTGGTTTTTCTTCATCGCATCTTCAATTTCTGGCGGGGTGTATTTTTCGTCATGTTTTGCCAGCACTTCTTTGGCATTGACCAGGTTGCCGCTTTCCAGCACACCTTGCGCTACCACGCCCTGCCCTTCACGGAACAGGTCCGGCAAGATGCCTTCGTAACTTACGCTGATCACGCCGTTGGCGTCATACAACTTGAAAGAGACAGCCAGCGTTTTGGGGTCGCGTTTTACGCTGCCAGGCATCACCATGCCGCCGACGCGCAGACGTTGCCCGGTTTCCGGCATCTGATGCGCTTCGCCTTTGCCGTACAGAATTTCACTCGGGGTGTAAAACAGGTCAATGTTGGAACGCAGCGCGTACATCACCAGCGATGTGGCCAGGCCTAAGCCGACCAAAATCGCCACCACCACATACAGGCGGTTACGACGACGGATATTCACACGGTTTCTCCTGCTGCTTCACTGGCAGCTTTTTTCGACTTGGCCGCGCGAATGCGGCGCTCCCTGGATTGACGCTGGCGAATTTCTGCCAGCAAACGGCGGCGGAACAACAGGGTATGCAGCACCAGACCAAATAAAGGGATTAACGTGAGGATGACGGCGAGCCAGACATAGAAGGCATAGCCGCCCATGGTGAAGAAGTCGCTCCATGATGAGAAAGCCGGTGTCATGCTTTGCGCCCTCCCTGAGCCACATCGATCGCCCATGGACGATGGCGCTCGCTGAACAAAATCAGGTTACGCAGGCGCATCAGCGTCAGCGCGCCAAACACCAGCAGATAACCGAGAATGGCCCAGCGCAGCGGCGTCCGCATGCTCGGCGCAATCGCCTGCTGCAAAATGCCAGACGATCCCTGATGGAGGGTGTTCCACCACTGCACCGAGAAGTGGATGATGGGCAAGTTAACCACGCCCACCAGAATCAGGATGCCTGCAGCGCGACCGGCGGTGCGACGATCCTCAAACGAGTGATAGAGCGCAATCACCCCCATATAGATGAACAGCAGCACCAGCTCCGAGGTTAGGCGGGCATCCCAAATCCACCAGGTGCCCCACATCGGTTTGCCCCAGGCAGAACCGGTGACCAGCGCGATAAAAGTAAATACTGCGCCAATCGGCGCCATCGCTGCGGAGACCAGATCCGCCATTTTCATCTGCCACACCAGGCCGATGAACGCGGCAATCGCCATGGAGGCGTAAACCCCCATGGACCACATCGCCGCAGGCACGTGAATGTACATAATTCGGAAGCTGTTGCCCTGCTGATAATCGGCCGGTGCAAAGCCAAAGCCCCATACCCAACCAAGTAGCAGCGTGGCGATGCCCAGCACTGCGAACCAGGGAATTAAGCGACCGCATAGCTGGTAAAGCCGCTCAGGCTTCGCCCACTGGTGTAACCATTTCCACATTTGCATAGCTCACAATAAAAAGAATTCGAATACCGGCAGCTCTGGGGCAGCACGGATTAATGCAGACTAATGCGCAAAGCCGCAGCAGTAGCAAACGGCGAAAGTGTTGCGCTCACTGCCAGCATCGCGCCAAGAATTGCCAGATAACCTCCGATCGGCAATCCCTGACCGGCGGCATCGATGGCCGCGCTGGCAAAGATCAGAACAGGTATCGACAACGGCAATACCAGTAAACTCAGAAGTACGCCGCCACGCCGCAGCCCAACGGTCAAACCGGTGCCAATCGCACCAAGAAAACTCAAGGTTGGCGTGCCGAGTAATAGCGTCAGTGCCATCGCGCGCCAGCCAGCAAAATCCAGTGACAGGAGTAGTGCCGCCAGCGGCGACAGTAAAATCAGTGGCAAGCCCGTAATCAGCCAGTGAGCAATCACTTTTCCCAGCACCGTGACAGGCAGCGGTGTGGGTAGCAAAAGTAGTTGCTCCAGCGAACCATCCAGAAAATCATCACGAAACAGTCGTTCAAGCGCCAGCAGTGAGGCTAACAATGCCGCAACCCACGCCACGCCTGGCGCAATGCGCGCCAGCTGCTGAGGATCCGGCCCGATACCTAACGGAAACAGCGTGATAACAATCAGGAAAAACCACAGCGGGTTAATCACCTCGGCACCGCTGCGAAATGCAATTTTCAACTCACGCTGAATCACGCGACCTAACATCAAGCCCACTCCGAGATAAGGCGGATTTTGCGCACGCGTTCACTCTCATCAGGCAGATCCTGATGGGTAGTCAAAATCACTGCGCCTCCGTTATCGGCATGTTTAGCGAAACGCGCCATTAATTTTTCCACGCCGCCTTTATCAATGGCCGTGAGCGGTTCATCCAGAATCCAGATTTTAGCCGGGCTGAGCCACAAGCGAGCCAGGGCTACACGCCGTTGCTGCCCTGCGGACAACTGTGCAACCGGCACCTCTTCATATCCCAGCAAGTTCACCTGCTCCAGCGCGTCGAAAATCACTTCTTCATCACGATTGCCGTGCCAGAAATGCAGGTTTTCCAGAGGTGAGAGTATCGACTTCACCCCAGGATGATGACCAAGATAGAGCAAGTTTTGATGCCATATTTCGCGCTGCTGACGAATCGGCTGCGATTGCCACATCACCTCGCCCTCTTCTGCCCGGCTTAAACCAGCCAGCAGACGCAGCAGTGAGGTTTTTCCTGCCCCGTTAGGGCCTTCAATTTGCACAATGTCACCCGGTTGCACATGGAAGCTCAGTCCATGAAACAGGGTTCGCTCATCACGAACACATGAGAGATTAATGACTTCGAGCATGAAAGAGGGAATCGCAGCTGTGAAATAAGGCAGGGATAATACCACAATGAATCTGTGGGCCGAAGTCTGTGAGGTTGCTCTCACTTCCCTCAAAGGGGGTATTCGTGCGCATCAGATCAAGGAACCGTGCAAAAAAGCACCTCAGTTAAAATCTTGTTACTCTTAATTTGGATCTTAGTAACATTTCGTCCTTGATAAAACCGTCTACGCTTATTACGCGTTGGCATTATCACCAGGGGAAAACATGAAGCAATCACCATCCATTTCAGAACATGACAACGATGTCGAGAGCGACGAAAAGGACCAGGGTAAAGAGATAGAAGTGGATGAAGATGCCCTGCCCTCGCGGGCTGCGGCAATCCATGAAGAGATCCGCCAGGACGGCGAGAAGGAGTTAGAGCGCGATGGTATGGCGTTGCTGTGGTCTGCCGTGGCTGCGGGGCTATCCATGAGCGCTTCGCTGATGGCCAAAGGGATTTTCCATGTGCATTTGGCCGATGTGCCAGGCGGTTTTCTGCTGGAAAATCTGGGCTATACCTTCGGCTTTGTTATCGTCATTATGGCGCGTCAGCAGCTGTTTACTGAAAACACCGTGACGGCCGTATTACCTGTAATGCACAAACCCACCAGCGGTAATTTTCTGCTGTTGTTCCGACTCTGGGGTGTAGTCCTGGCGGGAAACCTGATGGGCACGGCGTTGGGCGCACTGGCGTTTAATTACATGCCGATCTTTGATGATGCGACCCGGCAGGCATTTACCGCCATCAGTGAAAAAGTGATGGATAATTCACCGAGTGAGATGTTTGCAAATGCCGTCATTTCTGGCTGGATCATTGCCACCATGGTGTGGATGTTCCCCTATGCCGGAGCCGCAAAAATTGTGGTCATTGTACTGATGACATGGCTGGTCGCGCTGGGGGATCTGGCCCATATTGTGGTGGGTTCCGTTGAAGTGCTGTATCTGGTGTTTGCCGGCACGCTGCCCTGGCAGGAATTCATCTGGCCGTTTGCGCTGCCTACCCTGCTGGGAAATATCACCGGCGGTACGTTGATTTTTGCACTGATCAGCCATGCGCAAATTCGCAATGATATGAGTGAGGCGGCGAAGGCCAAAGCGAAGGCGGAACAGAAGCGCAAAGAGAAAGCGCAGAAGAAACAACAGTGATCTGTGGCACGACATTGTTGATAGATTGAGCAAACAGGATTAACACGGTTAAATTCTGCTGGTCGGTACGCTATACTGCGCGCCGCGTCTCCTTAGTTAAATGGATATAACGAGCCCCTCCTAAGGGCTAGTTGCAGGTTCGATTCCTGCAGGGGACACCAGTTCAGCCATACTTATCTCCTCTTCCGTTAGCCGAATCCCCTTGAATCAGGCCCTCGCCGAATCATCCGTTCACACAGGTTCGCCATCGTTCGTGGAAAGCGAGTTGATCGCCTTGCTCCATTCTGGGTAAATCCATTCCCCCTACCCGTATATTTCTCCATGTTCACCTTCAGGCAACTTGAAGAGCCAGATTCGTTCAGGAGGACTTTCGATGATTGCGAAAGGATTAGCTAAATGAAGACGGTTCCAGATATTCATGAGAAATAGAAGTGCGCTACCAGCTTGTAGACTGTAGTGCCAATCGCGATTAAGACTGGGACACCGAGTAAAACGGCCAACTTCGCTTCAGAGATCTTTTTATCAACGGTGTCTGTCGAAGGCTTTTTAGCGAGTGACTGCTTAATGCCGTCCAGTTTCTCAAGTACCGCAGCCATATTTCTATCGATCGATTTTACATCGTCTTTTAGCTCATCGACATCACGTCTAATGTATTTGACGTCAGATTCAAGTTTTACAACACGCATCTCCATCATTACCACTCCGCATAAGCTAAACATGTAATTATCACATCAAAAACAATATGTTAATGGATGGCATTGTATCTAAGGCGAAGAAAAAATCACCACAATTAACGTGTGAGTGAATGAATTTGAGACGTTTCTCGAAGGTAGAAACTGGCTGTTTCAGGCAATTACAGTGAAATCAAAGCTGATGCGGGTTTTGGCGCCATGCGGAGGGCGTTACGCCATGCAGTTGGCGGAAACGGTTACTGAAGTGACTGGAGGAGTGGAAACCGCAGCGCAGCGCGATCTCGGTTAACGGCAACGCGCTAAACTTCAGCAAGTTTAATGCGGTGTCCATGCGGCGGCGCATCACAAACTGATGTGGCGCTTCGCCCACGCTGCTGCGGAACATGCGTGCAAAGTGGTATTCACTCAAGGCCGCTTCTGCCGCCAGCTGTGCCAGCGTCAAAGGCTGATCCAGCTGCGCATCGATAAACGCCAATACACGTCGCAATACCGCGGGCGCTAATCCGCCACGCACCTGTGGCACCTGCCACTGCACTTCACTGTAGCGCTGCAAAAGATGCGTCATCAACAACGTCGAGGCACTGCTCAACATCAATTGATTAGCGGGTTGCTGCCAGTCCACGCTTAGCAGGAAATGGCGATAAAGCTGCGTGATGCGATCGTCATCGGCAAAAATTTTTTCATGCAGGTTGAGTTGCGCGGGGCTGCGATCCCAGATCTGCTCACCGAGATGCCGCAAGTGCTCATCCGTACAGTAAAGGTGCACGAACGACAAATCGGCACGCAGATCCCAGGTCGACTCAACCCCGCTCGGCATCAGGCAGAAGCGATCCGGACCACCGCCATTGCGCCAACCATGCTGGGTTTTGTGCCAGGTATCATAGCCATCAGCGGTATACAGGCTCAGCGTGTGGTGGTCGCTCAGGTTGGTGACGCGATCGCCGCTATTAAACCAGGCCGCCAACTTGATGCCACCCGACAGCTGCACGCTATCGCGCAGTTGCGCTTTATGGCGCTGCAGCATGTCAAAGGTCTGATAATCGGGCATCGGGAGGTCCACTCACAGGTTAATAACGCACAGTTTACGGATCTCCCCGGCCAGAAAACAGGCCAACGCGGGACATCCGTGTAAAAAGCGCAAGATTTTGCAATTCACGCGCAACGGCGTGCAAGCGATTGGTGATAATTTTCGTCACACTTCGGGCAATGATTTTGCTGGAGAGTTTACGATGAACATCATGTTGTACCTTGCGGTTGTATTGATTTGGGGCACCACCTGGATCGCCATTTTTCTACAACAAGAGGCTGCCAACACGCCAGTCCTGGTGGCGGTATTCTGGCGCTTCTTACTGGCATCGGTATTGATGTTAGTGATCCTAAAGCTGATTAAACGCCTGCGCCCACTGGATAAGCAGGATCACCTTTTCTGCTTACTGCAAGGCTGTTGCGTATTTGGCTTCAACTTCGTTTGTTTCTATCATGCGGCAGCGTGGATCAGCAGTGGCCTCGAATCGGTCATCTTCTCCATGGCAGTGTTATATAACGCGCTTAATAGCTGGATCTTTTTCCGTCAGCGCCCACCGTTTCGCCTGTTACCCGCGGCCGTGCTCGGCTTGGGGGGAATTATTGCCTTGTTCTGGAATGACATTCAGGCAGCGCACCCGGCTCCGCAACTGCTATGGGGCGTTGGGCTAAGTGCTTTGGGCACGCTTGGATTCTCTTTGGGTAACATGATTTCAACTCGCCATCAGCGCCGTCAACGTGATGTGCTGACCACCAACAGCTATGCCATGTTATATGGTGCAATCGTTATGGCAATCATCGCACTACTGAATGGCGATTCATTAGCACCTGCGCTGAATCTGCAGTGGCTCGGTTCGATGAGTTATCTGGCCATTTTTGGTTCGGTGCTGGGATTTGGCGCTTATTTCACGCTCGTCGGTCGTATCGGAGCCAGCCAGGCCGCCTACTGCACACTGCTTTTCCCATTGGTGGCACTGACGTTGTCGACCATTTATGAGGGATATCAGTGGCACAGCAATGCCATCGTGGGTCTGGCGATGATTCTGATGGGGAATATGGTGATGTTTGTGCGCTGGCCCACGGCACGCAAATTACGCCTGGCCTAAATAGCGAGAGCGGGCATTGCGCCCGCTCTTTGGTCCTCTAGCGCCAGCCCTGAACGCCGATATTGAGCTGGTGAGGTTTATTGATGGCTTTTCTGGCAATCCAGTAAAGCAGAACGCGTTCATCATCTCTGTCGCGATCGGCCATAGCCAGTAATTTCAGCGACAGCGTGGATTTATTCACAGGCTGATGCTCATCGCTTAACTCGATCACCGCCTGACCGATGATGCAGCAAACTTCATCCTCGCTTGACGCGGATTCATATGCTCGGTCTGTCATATTTCCTCCTGTTAGTGAATTTTAATCCTGGCAAAAATCGGTCATCTTGCAGCAAAACTGGCGCGCTTATCACACCTGGTTACACATGTTTACCCATAGCAACCGCCACGCTTAAATTGACATCCCAATGGCCTAATGCCATTCATACCCGTTTTACTGCATTTCATTCCCTCGTCCTGTCTCTTGATGCCCTGCTTCGCCACGCGCGCGCGTAAGCTGCCTATTATCGCTGCAGATTCCGCATTCCCTGAGGGGAGAGATAAAAATGAAAACAGAAATATCCGCGCAGTTGCAGCGCACCCGCATGCTTACCCTTATCGGCACTATTATCACGCAGTTTGCTCTGGGCTCGGTCTATACGTGGAGCCTGTTTAACGGCCAGTTGGCACATAAACTCGATGCTCCCATTAGTCAGGTCGCTTTTTCATTCGGTTTATTAAGCCTGGGGCTCGCGATTGCATCGTCACTGGCGGGGAAATTACAGGAGCGCTTTGGTGTGCGTAACGTCACCATCGGCGCCGGTATATTGATGGCGATTGGCTTCTGGCTTACCGCTCATGCCGATAACCTGATGATGCTGTATCTCAGCGCCGGCATCCTGGTCGGTTTAGCGGATGGCGCAGGATACCTGATGACGCTGTCAAACTGCGTGAAGTGGTTCCCGGAGCGTAAAGGGTTAATTTCCGCCTGCTCAATTGGCGCTTATGGCTTAGGTAGCCTGGGTTTCAAATTTATCTGTGGCGCGTTGCTCAGCACTTACGGCCTGGAGAACACCTTTATGATTTGGGGCGTGCTGGCGATGAGTATGATCATTGTGGGTGCGCTGATGATGCGTGATGCCCCGATCCAGCAAAGCAGCGGTAACGAGAAATTGCAGGAAAAAGATTACACGCTGGCGCAATCCGTGCGCTTGCCACAGTACTGGATGCTGGCACTGATGTTCCTCACTGCCTGCATGAGCGGACTGTATGTCATTGGCGTAGCGAAAGACATCGGCGAAGGCATGGTCCATCTGACCACGCAAACCGCCGCCAATGCCGTGACTGTCATCGCGATTGCTAACCTGAGTGGCCGCCTTATTCTCGGCGTACTCTCCGATAAAATGGCACGTATTCGCGTCATTTCACTGGCACAGATCGTTTCTCTGGTGGGCATGAGTATTTTGTTGTTTACCCGGATGAATGAAACCACCTTCTTCCTGTCACTGGCCTGCGTTGCCTTTAGCTTTGGTGGCACCATCACCGTGTTCCCTTCTCTGGTCAGCGATTTCTTCGGTCTTAATAATCTGACGAAAAATTACGGGCTGATTTACTTGGGATTCGGTATCGGCAGCGTGATGGGTTCACTGGTGGCTTCCGTGTTTGGTGGTTTTACCGTGACCTTCAGCTTGATCATGACACTGCTGGTGATTTCACTGGTGTTGTCGCTCAGCATCCGTCTGCCAAATCGTCAAAACGTCAGTGAACCTTTGCTGCATAATTAATTCCCACAGATGCCGCATCACTTTGCGGCATCTATTTTCTCCTTCTTTCCTGCATAATGTTTTTGAAGTTGAGAACGGCTGTTATTTAGGATTGCATTTCAGACTATTCGCGTTATTATCATCAGGCATTCGGTTTTATCTGATTGGTTTATTTCCCGCCTTGACGTTTTTAGCTTTAAATTGACATATCTGGTAATAGATCCAGAAATAACTCTACATTTACTGCATCTTCACTCCACTTTTCCCCGGTAATCTGGCTTCATTGGAAAAGAGGAGGACTCTCCATGAAAACACTTATTAAAGCTGCTTCGGTTGTTGCCATTATGACGATGTTGAGTGGTTGTATCGTTCATGACGGATATGGTCGCGGACCGGGCTGGGGGCACGGTGGCGGCTGGCATCATGACCATGGTTATCATGGTCGCCATTGGTAATTGGGCAAAGCACACACAGCACATAATAAAAAAACAAAAAGGGCGGGAATTTATCCCGCCCTTTCTTTTAGCTTTTTACCGCGTAATTACATTGATACCAGGCTTTCTTTAATCCGGGCAAATGGCTGTCCTGTGCCGGCAGCGATTCCACTTTATCAAATCCACGTTGGTTACAATAATTCGCCAGATCGACTTCCATCGCATCTTTATTCAACGTTTGCGGGTCATAACGATATTGCACGGTATTTGAGCTTTTATCTTCATCGACACGTTCAAATCCACCGGGTTTGCTGACACTACAACCGGCCAGCATAAAAAGCGCGAGTGCGCTAATCAGCATTTTTTTCATTAGGGTGTCCTCTTCCAGGCGAAGCAGTCTAAATGCCTATGCCGCACGCATCTATAGGAAACTGGCGCGAAATAGTCATTTTGAAAAAGTTTTTACCAATCAAATCAATAAAACCAAACGGTTTTTCATATCACTTAACCGATGCCATGATGCTTTCAGACAGCACGAAGTCTGCACCACACCAGGTGACACGAGAAAAACAAACGGAAAGTGACCATTATGCCCGCGCTGAGCGGGCTTTTTTTACGCGTAAACCTAACCGGTAAGGCTGACCATTTTACGCAAAAGGTTGGCGGACTGTTTGGCAGGCAATGCGAGAATACCACTGTAAAGATCAATCGACATGGCACACATGGCGCTGCGATCGACGGCAGTATCAGCAGGCATGTTGAGTTGCTGAAGTTTATCACCCCACTTGCCGTAAAGTTTCTCCACGACGCTTTGCAAATCACGTTGTGCGCCCTGCTGATCAATCGGACGCTCTTCGCCGGTGCTGTTTTGCAGGAGCAAATCTAACGCCTGTGCATCACGCTGGTATAACGTCGGTGACAGCGCTTGTTGCAGATTGATGCCGCCATTTACCTGCGGGTAAAGGAAGCGAAAGCAGCGTTGTGGCTCCGGTTGCTGCAGTGCCTGCATCTCCTGCACTGACACGCGCAAATAATTGAGCAGCGTTTCGTCGTCTGCACGCGCCATACGCTGATTTACCAGATCCATTAACCATCCACGCAACTCGCCCAGTGCCTGATCCGCAGGCACCCCTTCCATACGCTTGTGCAGCAACTCACGATTAAGCATTTGCCACAGCGCTGGCTCCTGTGTTTTTAACTGACGATAGCCTGGCGCGAGGCTTAATTGGTTTGCCACCTCGGTTTCCAGCGCCTGTCGCTCCTGCCGTGGATGCAACCAGCTGAACCACAGCATATTCGCCAATACGAGTGGCAGTAAAAACAGCACGAGCCCCTGCCATAAGCGCAGTGCGGTGGTGCGAATCAGAACGATGATAATCACCGCCAGCAGCGCAAACGCCGCCAGCGTGATAGGTAAGAGGGAAAACATGGAGCGTGATTAATCCTTGCGAACGTCAATCAGAACCGGGCAGTTGGCGCGCTCAATCACAGCCGCACTCACCGAACCTTTAAGTAAGCGATTGAAAGGAGAGAGATGACGGCGACCGATGATGATCATGCTGGCCTTCAATGCATTGGATTGTGCCACAATGGTTTCCGCTGCTTCACCGGCCAGAATCAAACCTTTGGCAGCCACACCGGCACGCAGTAGCGGTGCCAGGGCGTGACGCACCACCATTTCAGCGGTGTTTTGTTCATCTTTTGCCGCGACGAAATCATCCGGATCTTCGCCCGCATCGATTTCGATCGGTTGATTGCAGGAGGAATAAGTGGGATCGACACAGCACAACACCGTGACCTGAGCCTGTTGTGCCAGCGCCTGTTCAATAGTTAACGCGATGACTTTTTCTGCCACCGGTGAGTTATCGATGGCCATCAGCAAGGTTTTCATCAGTTGGTTATCCTTCCACAGCGGTCATTTTGCCAATTTCGCGAATCAGCGCCTCTTTGCATTTCATGATTTCATCACGATAGCGTGCTTCCTGTTTATGAAAACGCGCCGTCGGCACCAGCAGCGAAATGGAGAAGCGACCAAACAGCGTGTCGATCGCCACCGCCATGGTGGAAATGCCTTCCAGCGTTTCGCCACGATCGATGGCCAGACCGCTGTTACGCACTTCAGCAATCAGCTCCAGCAACTGCGGCAGGGTTTTCACCGTCATTTCGGTCAACTCTTTATAGGCTTCGCCGACCATCACTCGCACATCTTCATCACTTTCCAGTGCCAGCAGTGCGCGACCGCCTGAAGTGCTATAGAGCGGAAGGTTCAATCCGATGCGTGGCACCACGCGCAATTCCCGGGATGCCACCACATAGTGAACAATCGCCAACTGCGTGCCACTGGCGCGCGCCAGCGAGACGGTCTCGTTAATATCGGCTGAGAGTTGTTCCAGAAACGGCCGGACAATTTCGACCACATCACTGTGCACGCTGGAAATCAGTTTGAGCAGAGCCGGTCCCAGACGCAGCCCGCCTGCCCCGCTGCTGCGCACCAGTTGCGCACTGTCGAGTGCGGCGATAATACGCTGCACCGTTGAACGTGGCAGATCGACCACCTGCGCAATTTCGCCCAGACTCATGCCACCCGGATGTTCACCCAGCGCATTCAGAATTTTTGCCGCACGCGCGATGACCTGAATGCCACCCGCTTTTTCATCCTCACGGCTTGAGGGAAGTTCAACCATTGTGCGTTCCTTTTTGGCCTGCCCTACTTTAGCGCGAATGACCGCACTTTTACACCCTGTATCACATTGCAATACATCATACCGAGATGTAAGATGCGACATGTATCACATCGCAATACACTGCATCAATAATAAAACGAGACACCTGCTATGAACGCCCAGCCTGTTGCGGCTCCGGCTCCCCATCCGTTTACCCTGCGCCTGGCGCTGGGGTTGGTTGGCGTGCTGATTGCTGCGCTCACCTCCGGATTAAATGACCGCGTGACGGATATTGCGCTGGCGGATATCCGTGCCGCTATCGGCATTAGCTACGATCAAGGCAGTTGGATCATCTCCGCTTATCAGGCCGCAGAAGTGACCGCGATGATGATCGCACCGTGGTTCGCCGTGACCTTTTCCCTGCGTCGTTTTGCTTTGGCTGTTTCCGCTGGCTTTATGCTGTGCGGTTTACTGCTGCCTTTAACGCCGAACGCCACACTCTTTATTGCGCTGCGCGTGATGCAGGGGTTGTTTGGCGGTGCATTGCCACCGTTACTCATGACCGTGGCACTGCGATTTCTGCCGCCACCGATCAAGCTTTATGGCCTTGGTGCCTACGCGCTGACCGCCACCTTTGGTCCCAATCTCGCCGCCACGCTCGCCGCTTTCTGGACCGATGAGGTGAGCTGGATGTTTGTGTTTTGGCAGGTCATCCCCAGCATGCTGATCGCCATGCTGCTGATTGGTTGGGGCTTACCGCAAGACCCGCTGCGCTTCGAGCGTTTCAAACAGATCGATCTTTTCGGCATGCTCACCGGCTGCTCAGGCATGGCACTGCTGATTCTGGCGCTGACGCAGGGCGAACGTCTCGACTGGCTCAGTTCACCGCTGTTTGCGGCGCTATTATTGAGCGCGCTGGCATTGCTAACTGTGTTCTTTATTAATGAATGGTTTCACCCGCTGCCACTGTTCAAACTCCAGATGCTGCGTCGTCACAATCTCACGCACGGATTGCTGGCGCTGGCAGGTGTCTTGATTTTGTCACTTTCCGGATCGGCGCTGCCTTCAGCTTATCTTGGCCAGGTGGAGGGATTCCGCACGCTGCAGTTCGCGCCGCTGGCATTAACCATCGGCTTGCCGCAATTACTGATCGCCCCACTGGTGGCGGCACTGCTGAATATCCGCTGGATTGATTGCCGCTGGATGCTGACCGCTGGCGTGGCGCTGCTGGTGATCTCCTGCCTGATGGGCATGCATATCACCAGCGACTGGGCGCGGCAAAATTTCTGGCTAATCCAGATTTTGCAGGCCTTCGGTCAACCGATGGTGATTTTGCCGGTATTGATGAGTGCGACCAGCGTGGTTGCGCCACCGGAAGGCCCTTTTGCCTCCGCGATGTTTAATACGGTGCGCGGCTTCTCGAGTATTGCCGCCAGCACCCTGGTGGGGTGGTTTATCAGTCACCGGGAACAGTTTCACTCCAGCGTGCTGGTGGGCAATGCCGCCAGTCGCCCCTGGCTGATGACCGCGCCCAGCAGCGCCCAATCCAGCAGCAGTTTCCCTTTATTACCTGATGGCAGCGCCAGTAGCGCAGAGAACCTTAGCGGTTTCGCAACGTTACTGAAACATCAGGCGATGGTGCTTAGCCTGAGTGACTGTTATCAGATGCTGATTGGCTTCGCTGCCCTGCTGCTATTGCTGACTGCCTGGCTGCCAAAACGTGTCTGGCCGCCACAAACCCTGATTCAACCTGTTACGACGACGTCGAGATAACTGATATGCAAGCTTTTGCTTTGAAAAGAACGGTACTGTTGAGTGCCCTATTAATCGTGTTGCTGGCCATGGCTTTTTTTGTCTGGTCATCAATGACCGGGAATGATCACCGAACGGATGATGCTTACGTCAATGCGGATTACACTCTGGTGGCACCCAAAGTGTCCGGTTATATCGCCAGTGTGAATGTGCAGGATAACCAGCGAGTAAAAGCGGGCGAACTGCTGGCCACACTGGACGATCGCGATTACCGCGTGGCGCTGGAAACGGCGCAGGCGAATTTGCAGGTCAGCGATGCCAAGCGCCTGAGCAGCCAGGCTCAACTGGAGCAGCAGCAATCAACGATTGATGAAGCCAAAGCGACCTTAGCGGCGAGCCAGGCGTCAGCGCAATATGCCGGACAGAGTGCGGCGCGTTATAACCAGCTGTATAAAAGCGGCACTATTGCTGCTGATGAGCAGCAGAAAGCCAGTTCAACTCAGCGTTCAGCATCCGCTGCGGTGCGCCAGAGTGAAGCGGCGCTGGCAGCCGCAATGAAACAGGTTGGCGTGTTGCAAGCGGCCGTGCGTCAGGCAGAAGCCGATGTGACGGCGGCGCAGGCCAGCGTGGATCAGGCGAAATTAAATCTTTCTTACACGCGGATTGTGGCGCCGGTAGAGGGTATGGTGGGTCAGCGTTCGGTGCGATTGGGCGCTTACGTCAGCGCCGGAACCCGTTTGCTGGCGGTAGTGCCCTTACAGCAAACCTATATCACCGCCAACTATCTTGAAACTCAACTGGCAGATGTCCAGCCTGGGCAGAAAGCGGTAGTGAGAGTCGATGCATTGCCTGGCAAGACCTTTACCGGTCATGTCGACAGCATTGCACCGGCGACAGGCGCGACCTTCTCCGCCATTTCACCGGACAATGCCACCGGTAATTACACCAAGGTCGTGCAACGTTTACCGGTGAAAATTGTGCTGGATGCCAACCAACCCGATCTGGCACAACTGCGTGTGGGCATGTCCGCGATACCGGAAATTGAAGCGCGATGAAAATGTGAGCAATCTCTCAGAAATGGCCTATTTATTTTCGGATCGATTGCGCGTAAATTAGCGCTCGATCCTGTTCTGAGTTCGCTTGGAACCACCTGAGAAGAAAGCGTGCAGCGGTTATGAACTTCACCTTTCTCTTATTCTGTTCGGGTTACGCTGGAGTGGGATCACCAGCATGGTAACCGCTCAGAGGAGTCATTTTGTGAGATACGCTTTGATGGGAGTTTCTTTCTTCCTGTTAATCTGGGTAGGCACCTTCGTGCTGATGCTCAAATAAATCCTGCCAGGCGGGGCGACCAAAGTCGCCCTTCTTAGTTTTACTCTTCTTCTTCTTCCAGCGCTTTTACCGTTCCCGGCAATATACCATCCGCGCGGAACATCGCTTTGATGCCACGTACCGCCTGACGAATACGATCGCTGTTTTCAATCAGGGCAAATCGCACATGGGTGTCACCGTAGTCACCAAAGCCGATGCCCGGTGAGACGCACACTTTGGCTTCCTGCAACAGCAGTTTAGCGAACTCCAGCGAACCAAGATGCGCGTAGTGATCGGGAATTTTCGCCCAGACGTACATCGAGGCTTTTGGCAGATCGACCATCCAGCCCGCCTCATGCAGGCCTTTCACCAGCACGTCACGACGGCGTTTGTACTGTTCAGCGATATCACGCACGCATTGCTGATCGCCTTCCAGTGCGGCAATCGCCGCAACCTGCAGTGGGGTGAAGGTGCCATAATCGTGGTAACTTTTGATGCGCGCCAGTGCAGACACGAGCTCTTTGTTACCCACCATAAAGCCGATACGCCAGCCTGCCATGTTGTAGCTTTTTGACAGGGTAAAGAATTCCACCGCCACGTCGCGCGCGCCCGGCACCTGCATAATCGACGGCGCTTTCCAGCCATCATAGGTGATGTCGGCGTAAGCGAGGTCGTGGATCACCAGCACGTTGTACTGTTTCGCCAGCGCTATCACCCGTTCGAAAAAGTCGAGTTCAACACACTGTGAAGTGGGATTGGATGGGAAGCCGAGGATCATCATCTTCGGTTTCGGGTAACTTTCACGGATGGCGCGTTCAAGCTCGTTGAAGAAGTCAACGCCTGCCACCAGCGGTACGGAACGCACTTGCGCACCGGCGATCACCGCGCCGTAGATATGAATCGGATAGCTCGGATTTGGCACCAGTACGGTGTCGCCATGATCGAGCGTCGCCAGCATCAGGTGTGCCAGCCCTTCTTTGGAACCGATGGTGACAATCGCTTCTGATTCGGGATCGATCTCCACCTGATAGCGATCTGCGTACCAACGCGAGATGGCGCGACGCAGGCGAGGAATGCCTTTCGAGGTGGAGTAACCGTGCGTGTCTTCGCGTTGCGCTACCTGACAGAGTTTTTCCACGATGTGTGGCGGCGTAGGGCCATCCGGGTTCCCCATCGAGAAATCGATGATGTCTTCGCCACGCCGACGCGCAGCCATCTTCAATTCAGCGGTGATGTTAAATACATACGGGGGAAGGCGTTCAATACGCGAGAAACGACGGGGTGTGCTGTTATCAGCCATGATGTCCTCTGGTTTACGTAGGCGCCCGGACCGTCCGAGCGACGCTGGTCACTGCGGTGACCGAAGAAAGAACATAACGCGCTGATAACAGAATTGTCGAGAGCAACAGAATATTTTTTTAATTTTGTGGATTCAGGCGACCCAGCACCCAATCGTTTACCCATTGGTCGTTTAGCAGATAATTATCCCGCAGCGTGCCCTCTAACGCGAAACCATTCTTTTCCAGAATGCGTCGGGACGGCCAATTCCCCTCTATGACCAGAGCTTTGAGTTTATGAAATTCTGCCTGTAGCAAGAAGTCGCACAGTGCCTTGAGCGCTTCACTGCCGTAGCCGTTTCCAGTGAAACGATGGCAGAGCATGTAGCCGACCTCGGCCTGCCGATAAGGCTGCCATTCGGCACTGCATCCGAACAGGCCAATGGGTTCATTGGTTTCGCGCAAGCGCGCCACCAGGCACAGCATGTGGAAGCTGGTGACTTGCCAGGGTGCGAGGCGTTCAGTAAAGCGCTGACGAATGTCGTTTTCGTCAGGGATTTCACTGACCCAGGTCATGGTGCCGGGATCTTCATGTACCGCTTTGAAGATTTGCCAGTCTTCGGGTTGTAAGCGTGTCAGGGACAAGCGAGGGGTAAGAAGTTGCATTGCTGCGCTCCGCGAAATAACTCATGGCAACATAGCAAACCGAGTCATTGACAACCAGCGTTCCGCGCAGGGATAACTAATCCTCTTTTTGTTACTCAAGTTTTCCTCTTTTTGGGAATTTAAGGAGATTGAGGGAGTTGGGAGCTGGGAGTTGGGAGTTGGGAGCTGGGATTTGCTGTTGGTTGGGAGCCAGGGCCAGAACGGACCAGCCCGATCGCAAAGACAAAACGCATCCGTGCAGATCGGCTGGGCCATCCATGGCCCAGACGCTTTGCTCTTCGGGCTGGTCCGCTCTGGCCTTGAGCTGAATGCGTTGCTGTTTCAAAAACGCGCGGAGGATGCTGGAGAAATTGGCAGGCTATTGGAAGCGCTTTGCTCTTCGGGCTGGCCCGCTCTGGCCTTAATCTGAATACGTTGCTGTTTTAAAACCGCGCGGAGGATGCTGGAGAAATTGGCAGAAAATTGATCTAAACCATGAGAAGCGTTTTGCGGGTGTCGCGGCGCTGGCAGATCTTGATCACATTTTTTATCATAACCTCACCCAGGTTCACTCCGAGAGATGCCCTTGCCTTCCCACTTTGACATGCTGCTGGCGGTATTTGACCGCGCTGCGCTGATGCTGATTTGTCTGTTCTTCCTTACCCGCACGCGGGTATTCCGTCAGCTGCTGCAAAAAGATGAGCATTCGATCAAAGAAAAGGTGGTGGTGACGGCGATTTTCTCGTTGTTTGCGCTGTTTAGCACCTGGTCCGGCATTAACGTAGATGGTTCGCTGCTGAACGTGCGTGTGATAGCGGTGATGTCCGGCGGCATTCTGTTTGGCCCCTGGGTTGGCATCGCGACAGGGGTGATCGCAGGCATACATCGTTATCTGATCGATATGGATGGTGTCACGGCCGTGCCTTGCCTGATTACCAGTATCATTGCCGGTGTCGCTTCTGGTGTCATTAATCGCCGCGTGAGCAAAGAGCAGCACTGGCGCGCCGGTATTCTTGGCGGCATGCTGTGCGAAACCCTCACCATGGTTCTGATTGTGTTATGGGCTCGACCGATGGCACTGGGCTTTTCCATTGTTTCTGAGATCGCTTTACCGATGATTCTCGGCGCATCGAGCATTGGCTTGATTGTGCTGTTAGTGCAGAGCGTGGAAGGGGAAAAAGAGGCGATTGCCGCGCGCCAGGCCAAGCTGGCACTGGAGATAGCCAATAAAACTCTGCCGCTGTTTCGTCAGGTGAATAGCCAGTCACTGCGCCAGGTATGCTCGATTATTCGTAGCGATATTCACGCCGATGCCGTGGCCATCACCAATACCCAACAGATTCTCGCCTATGTCGGTTACGGTGAGCATAACTATCAAAATGGGGATGATGGCATCAGCCCCACTACCGCGCAGTCAATCGCGAGCGGCAAAATCATCATTAAGAATAATGATGAAGCCCATCGCACCAAAGATATTCACTCGATGCTGGTTATTCCCCTTTGGGAAAAAGGGGAAGTAACGGGCACACTAAAAATCTATTATCGTCGTGCGCATCGTATTACCGGATCGCTGAAAGAGATGGCTATAGGTTTGTCGCAAATTATCTCTACCCAGCTGGAGGTATCACGTGCAGAGCAGTTACGTGAGATGGCGAATAAAGCCGAGTTGCGCGCGTTGCAGAGCAAAATTAACCCGCACTTCCTGTTTAACGCGCTGAATGCCATCTCCTCTTCCATTCGTCTCAATCCGGATACGGCACGCCAGTTGGTGATTAATCTGTCGCGCTATTTGCGCTACAACCTTGAGCTTAACGATGACGAGCTGATCGACATTAAAAAAGAGCTGTGGCAGGTGAAGGATTACATTGCCATTGAACAGGCGCGCTTTGGCGATAAGCTCTCGATGATTTATGACATTGATGAAGATCTGCACTTCACGCTGCCAAGTTTGCTGATTCAGCCTTTGGTGGAAAATGCCATTGTGCACGGGATTCAGCCCTGCCGTGGCAAAGGTGTGGTGACGTTGAGTGTGAAAGATCTCGGGGAGAGTGTTCGTGTTGCGGTGCGTGATACGGGCGCAGGTATCAGTGAAGAGGTGATTGGCCGGGTGGCACGCGATGAGATGCCGGGTAACAAAATCGGCCTGCTTAATGTGCATCATCGGGTGAAGCTGCTTTCCGGCCAAGGTCTGAGCATCACTCGTCATCATCCGGGCACGGAAATCGCCTTCACTCTGAGCAAAAACGGTCAGCGCATGGCTGCACCGTTGAGCCATATCACGGAACCCAGCGCGTGAAAGCCATTATCGTCGAAGACGAGTTTCTTGCTCAGCAAGAACTGAGCTGGATGATCCAGCAGCACAGTCAGATCACTATCGAAGCCTGTTTTGATGATGGGCTGGAGGTGCTGAAGTATCTGCAAAACCATCGCGTCGATGTCATCTTCCTCGACATCAATATCCCTTCGCTGGATGGCATGCTACTGGCACAAAACATAAACCAATTTGCGCATAAGCCGTTGATAGTGTTTATCACCGCATGGAAAGAGCATGCGGTGGATGCTTTTGAACTGGATGCGTTTGACTACATCCTCAAGCCCTATCATGAGTCGCGTATTATCACCATGCTGAACAAGCTGGAGGCCAGCGCACAGCAGCAACTCGCACAGCCGTCCACTCAGCAAAGTGCGCCGCAAACCGTTAACCTGGTGAAAGATGAGCGCATTATCGTGACAGATATCAACGATATCTATTATGTTGAAGCGCACGAAAAACTGACGTTTGTTTATACCCGCCGCGAAGCGTATGTGATGTCGATGGCGATCAGTGAATTCTGCAATCGCCTGCCAGAACCGCTCTTTTTCCGCTGTCATCGATCGTACTGCGTCAACCTCAGCAAAATTCGTGAGATCGAGCCGTGGTTTAACAATACCTATCTGGTGAAGTTACGCGATTTGGATGCGCAAGTGCCGGTGAGCCGCAGCAAGGTGAAGGCGTTTCGCCAGTTGATGAGGTTGTAAAGCGAGCAGCAGGACGCTGCTCGCCTGAACAGATTACAGCACGCGACCCAGTGTCTGGCGCAGATGTGCGCCCGCGCCCAGCAGGCCTGGCTGATCGTGCGTGATCATATACACCGGGATATCGACCAGATAATCACGGAAGCGGCCTTTATCTTCAAACGCGGCGCGGAAGCCGGAAGCTTTGAAGAAGTCGAGGAAGCGCGGCACAATTCCCCCTGCGATATACACGCCACCAAAGGTACCAAGATTGAGCGCCAGGTTGCCGCCGAAACGCCCCATGATCACGCAAAACAGTGACAGCGCGCGACGACAATCGATGCAGCTATCTTTCAATGCACGCTCGGTGACATCTTTCGGCTTGAGGTTTTCAGGCTCACGGCTGTCAGATTTGACGATGGCACGATAGAGATTCACCAGACCGGAGCCTGACAGCACGCGCTCTGCCGACACATGACCCAGCTCCGCGCGCAGCACTTCAAGAATCTCGCCCTCTTCTTCGCTGTTCGGGGCGAAGTCAACGTGCCCACCCTCTCCCGGCAAGCTGATCCAGCGTTTATCAACGTGCACCAAATGGCTGACGCCCAATCCGGTGCCGGCGCCATAAATGGCAATCGGTTTGCCTTCGACCGGCGCTTTGCCACCAAATTGAATCACTTCATTGTCGGTCAGCATCGGGATTGCCATCGACACGGCGGTGAAATCATTAATGATTTCCAGGCTGTCGAATGCCAAATGTTCTTTCATCTCACGTGTTGAGAATGCCCAATCGTGATTGGTCATCTCCACCCAATCACCGGTGATAGGACAGGCAATCGCGATACAGGCATGCTTAATGTCCAGCTTTTGCTCGTCGAGATAAGCACGAATCACCGCTTCAAGATTGTCGTAGTCTGATGTTGAGAATGTTTTGGCCTGGGAGATGGCACCGGTTTCCACCTCACACAGGGCGAGACGGGCGTTGGTACCGCCCACATCGCCGACCAGGGCGTATTTTGTCATTCTTCTGCTGCTCCGCTTGGGTCATAAACAATTGCAGGACACTATATAAGAGCCTGCCAATAAAACAATAACGCCCACCAGCACGATGGGCGTAAACACTTCGGGTGCGTGCCACAGCCTGACAATCAGCGGCTTCACTGTATAGAGGCAACTTTCCGAAACTGCGGGCTTGTCGCGCCAGGCGTTATCGTCGTAGCCTCACGGGAAACGGACGGTGCGGAGAAACCGGAGCGTACCGGGAGTACGTAAGGATTTCAGGCGCCGCCTGGTCTAAAGTCACAAAGCCTGAGCCGGATAGCGGCTAGCCGCCGTTGCGCTGGTGCAGAGCCGCCGTGACTTTACGCAACAGCGGCGGCAGATCTTGTTTCTCCATCACCACTTCCACCAGCGTCAGGCGACGATGACGCATCAATTGCTCCATCACCGCCGTTAACTGCACCGTTTCGCTCACTCGCCAACTTTGTGCGGCACACTGGACGCTCATCGCATGTGGCAACGCAGTCCAGTTCCACTGCGCGATGTCGTTATAGCGCTGTTCAGCGCCATGGATCGCCCGCTCAACCGTGTAACCCTCATTATTGATCAGGAAAATAATGGGCTGTTGCCCATCACGCTGCATGGAACCCAGTTCCTGGATTGTCAGCTGCGCTGAACCGTCACCGATAATCAAAATGACGCGCCGGCCAGGTTGTGCCGTTTGTGCACCAAAGGTCGCCGGTAGAGTATAGCCAATCGATCCCCATAGCGGTTGCACCAGCAATTGCGCGCCCGGCGGCAAACGCAGCGCGGCCGCACCGAAGGCGGCCGTGCCCTGATCGGCCAGGATAATATCATCCGGCTGCAGGAAGCGCTGCATCGCCTGCCAGAATGCGCGCTGACTGATTACCGCATCATCGTTTTGCTCAATTTCTTCGCAAGATGCGGTGTCAGCCAGCGCCCAATGTGCGCAGTGGCGTTGATAAACGGGCAATAATGCGGCGAGGGCTTGTGCCATGCTAAGCGGCGCAAAGCGTTCGCCCCCCACCATGGCGTGAAAAGGTTGCAGGTCGATAACGCGCTCTGCAGGTAATTGCTGGGTGAAACCGGCGGTCAAGGTATCGGTGAAACGCACGCCCACGCACAACGTCACGTCCGTCTCCTCGATAGCACGGCGCACCTGATCGCTGCTGCCCTCAGCCGCATAAGTGCCAACATAACCTGACTGTTGCTCATCAAGCACGCCTTTGCCCATCAGTAATGTGGCGGCGGGAATGGCGCGCAGTTGGCGGAGTGAAAATAGCTGCGATTGCAATTGCCAACGTAAAGCGAGGAAATCGGCCAGTAACGCCACGCGCTGTGCAGGAGCCAGTAAGCGTTCAGCGGCAGCAGCAAAAGCTGTCGCAACTACGGTGTCCTGATGGACAGGCGCAACGGGCTGGGCATCAGGCACCGTAATCTCCGTCGCCGCGACATCCACCGCCAGCAGCAGATAGCCGGGCCGGTGCTGGTCAAGCGCTTCCGCTATCACGCGGTCAATTTCTTCAGCTGCATTCTCCGCAGTTAGCACCGCGCTGGCGGTACTGACCTCTTGTGCCATGCGCAGGAAATGATGGAAGTCGCCATCACCCAGTGAATGATGTACACAGTCACCTTGCTGTTGCGCACGACAGGCTGGCGCGCCAACAATATGAATAACCGGGACATATTCGGCATAGCTGCCCGCAATCCCATTGATCGCACTCAGTTCACCCACACCAAAAGTGGTGAGCAATGCAGCAGCGCCGTTGCAACGACCGTAGCCATCCGCCGCGTATGCGGCATTGAGTTCATTGGCGCAACCGACCCAGGCAATCTCGGGGTGCGCGATAACGCTGTCGAGAAATTGCAGATTGTAATCACCCGGCACACCGAACAGATGACGGATACCAGCTTGCTGTAAACGGTGCAGTAAATAGTCGCCAACGTTGAGGGTTTTCATCGACAGCTCCTTCTTAAGGGGATGATAGAAGTATCAGCGATGTGGCTGAATTGGCGAGATTTTCACCATCAGCGCATGGTGATTTGTGGCAAGCAATCGTTACGACGACAGAAAATTCTGTAAGTTGCGATCTTCGGCGCGTTTCGGCTTAGTGTAAACGCATACACTGCTATGCTGATGTCACTTTCTCCCTTCTTGAGACAGGAACGCTGCATGTCTGTATTTCCTCACCCCGAACGTTATCAACAGATGCAATATCGTCGCAGTGGCCGTACCGGCCTGAAATTACCGGCTATTTCGCTGGGTTTATGGCACAACTTTGGCGACAGCACCCGTGTCGACAACAGCCGTGAACTCCTGCGCCACGCCTTTGACCGTGGCATCACGCACTTTGACCTTGCCAACAACTACGGCCCACCGCCGGGTTCCGCCGAATCCAATTTTGGTCGCATTTTGCGTGAGGATTTTGCCGGATTGCGCGATGAGTTGGTGATTTCCACCAAAGCCGGTTACACCATGTGGGACGGCCCTTACGGCGACTGGGGCTCACGCAAGTATCTGATTTCCAGTCTGGATCAGAGCCTGAAGCGCATGGGGCTGGAGTATGTCGATATCTTCTACCACCATCGCCCTGACCCGGAGACGCCGCTGGAAGAGACCATGCGTGCGCTGGATCAGGTGGTGCGCCAGGGTAAAGCGCTGTATGCCGCCATTTCCAATTACCCGGCAGATAAAGCAGCCGAAGCGATCGCCATTCTGCGCGATCTGGGCACGCCTTGCCTGATTCATCAGCCGAAATATTCCATGTTCGAACGAGCACCGGAAGAGCAAGGTTTACTGGATGTGCTAGGTGATAATGGCGTCGGCTGCATCGCCTTCTCTCCGCTGGCTGGCGGCGTGTTGACCGATCGCTATCTGCAAGGCATCCCGGAGGATTCTCGTGCCGCCAGCGGCAGTCAATTCCTCAATGAGAGCCAGTTGACGCAAGAGAAGATGGAAAAAGTGCGTAAGCTGCAGGCCATCGCGCAACAGCGTGGACAGAAGCTGGCGCAAATGGCGCTGAGCTGGGTGTTACGTGATCCGCGTGTGACTTCGGTGCTGATTGGTGCGAGTAAAACTGCGCAAATTGATGATGCGGTTGAGATGCTAAGCCAGCCCATGCTGACAACTGAAGAGATCGAAGCGATTCATAACATATTAGTGTAAACGCTTACCTACCCGGCTCAGGCCGGGTATTTTCCGCAGCAGAAAATTCTCAATTCAGATTTCCCGCAACGTTTTCAGACTCACTCTCAAGGCAACACTGGACCGATGTGGCACACTAGCGCAACGGTGGCAGTGATAAGCCACTGAAAAGGAGAAGTTATGAAACGTGCAATTTTGTTTGCCGCCTTGCTGGCAACACTTTCCCCCCTGGCAATGCACACAGCAGAAGCCAACAGTGCCACCCTGACGCTGGCTCCGGGTGTCACGCTGCATCTCGGCGATCGCGACCGTCGAGGTTACTATTGGGATGGCGGCCGCTGGCGCGAGCCGCGTTGGTGGAATGACCGTTATCGCTACAACGATCACCGCTGGTGGCGTCATGAAGAGTGGCGTCGCCATGAGGCTTACGAACGTGAGCGTGAACGCCGCTGGCATGAGCGGGAACGCCGTGAGCATTGGCGCCATGACCATCGTCATGATGACAGGCATGATCACCACCACCATTAATACAAAAATCCCGGCCTGATAGCCGGGATTTTCTTTTCTTCCTGCTGACCAGCCGAAGAGTTACCAGCCGAGCGCCTCACCTACCAACAGATAGAGATTCAATGCCACCACCAGCACCACTATCAGGCGTCCGGCGTTTTGCATCAGGCGCGAATTGACCATCTCATCGCCCATCAACTCGCGGTTGCCGGTAAAGGCCAACAGCGGGATCAATGCCAGGGCGATACCGAAACTCAACAGTACCTGGCTCATCACCAGAATGCGTGTCGGATCCCATCCGGCCCAGATCACGATAAAGGAAGGCAGCATGGTGATAGTGCGGCGCAGCCACAGCGGAATGTGGAAGCGAATAAAGCCCTGCATCACGACTTGCCCCGCCAGCGTTCCCACCACGGTTGAAGACAAGCCTGCCGCCACCAGACTTAATCCAAAGACAATGGCTGCTGCACGGCCCAATAAAGGTTGCAGCGTCAAATACGCCTGATCGAGGTCAACGATGCTGGTGTGGCCACTGAAGTGAAAAGCCGCCGCCGCAGTCGCCATCATCGCCAGATTCACAAAGCCGGCAATGGTCATGGCAATCGCCACATCCAGCTTGGTTGATGAGTAGCGATCCGCTTTGCTGCCAATGTTACCGTGTTGCGTCAGTGCCGAGTGCAGGTAGATCACGTGCGGCATGATGGTGGCACCCAGCACACCGGCAGCGAGGAACACCGCGTCAGAGGTTGGCAGCGAAGGCAGCGCCATACCGGTGACCAGTTCACTCACTTTCGGCTGCGAGAAAAACAGCTCAACAATATAGGCAGCGGCGACAAACAACAGCAGGCCGCCAATCACCAATTCCAGCGGCTTCTGCCCCCGGCTTTGCAGCATCAAAATCAGGTAGGTGGCGACCCCCGTGAGCACTGCGCCTTGCAGTAGCGAAATCCCCAGTAATAATTTAAAGCCGAGTGCCGCACCGATAAATTCAGCAAGGTCAGTGGCCATGGCGATGATTTCCGCCTGCACCCAGTAGAACCATACCGCCGGGCGCGGAAAACGATCGCGGATATGTTCTGCAAGATTTTTACCGGTGGCTATACCGAGTTTGGCCGACATCAGCTGAATCAGCATCGCCATCACATTGGCCCAGACCACCACCCACAGCAGCTTGTAGCCGTAGGCCGCACCTGCCTGAATGTTGGTGGCAAAGTTACCGGGATCGATATAACCGATCGCCGCGATGAAGGCGGGGCCCAGCAGCGCGAGCTTGATTTTTCTGGCTCCGCGAGCAGCGCGCTCAGCGGTGCGACTTTCTGACATAGTGTGGACCCTGTCCTAACGCTTATTGACCCGTGCAGCTTAGCGGGCGCTCAAGGCAAGTGAAATTTGATTATAGTTATCGTATTAATAGATGGTGCTATGAAGTATAGCCATTGCTATATCTTGCGGTAAAGCCAGTTCTTGCCAAAATGTTTGCAACAGGAATCACTCTACTCTCGGGTTATTTTATAGACAATGTTTTTGTGGATATTTCTTGTGAAGACTTTGTGAAGAGGTTGTGAGCGGTGAGACTATTCTTAGAAATTTGTCGATACCGAATACTTATAATGTGGTTTTGATCTCGTTTTTAAGTAACGCGTTACATAGAATACGCAACAAAATACAACCCTCCTCAAATTTGGAGCCGACATGTCCCATATTTTGCACTTTCTTTTGGCATTAGTGGTGGTAGCCGTACTGGCCTTGCTGGTCAGTCACGATCGTAAAAGCATCCGCATTCGCTACATCGTTCAGCTTCTGGTGATCGAAGTTTTGCTGGCGTGGTTCTTCCTCAACTCTGAAGCGGGCCTCGGCTTCGTCAAAGGGTTTGCAGGTCTGTTTGATCATCTGCTCAAGTATGCCGCCGAAGGTACCAACTTCGTGTTTGGCAACATGAACGACAAAGGCCTGGCGTTCTTCTTCCTTAATGTTCTGTGCCCGATCGTATTTATCTCGGCGCTGATCGGTATTTTGCAGCATTTCCGTATCCTGCCTTGGGTGATCCGCGGCATCGGTACCGTGCTGTCAAAAGTTAACGGTATGGGCAAACTGGAATCCTTCAACGCCGTAAGCTCTCTGATTTTGGGACAGTCAGAAAACTTCATCGCGTATAAAGATATCCTCGGCAAAATGTCACAGCGTCGCATGTACACCATGGCGGCTACGGCGATGTCGACCGTCTCCATGTCCATCGTCGGTGCCTACATGACCATGCTGCAACCGAAGTACGTGGTGGCTGCGCTGGTATTGAACATGTTCAGCACCTTTATCGTGTTGTCACTGATTAACCCTTACCGCGTCGATAGCGAGGAAGATCTGCAGTTGCAGGATCTGCACAAGGGTCAGAGCTTCTTCGAAATGCTGGGTGAATACATCCTCGCCGGTTTCAAAGTGGCGATCATCGTTGCCGCCATGCTGATTGGTTTTATCGCCCTGATTTCTGGCCTGAACGCGCTGTTTGACCTGATCTTCGGCATCAGCTTCCAGGGTGTGCTGGGTTATGTGTTCTACCCGTTCGCGTGGGTGATGGGCGTGCCGTCCAGCGAAGCGCTGCAGGTGGGCAGTATCATGGCGACCAAGCTGGTTTCTAACGAATTCGTGGCGATGATGGATCTGCAGAAAATCGCCGGGCAGCTGTCACCGCATGCGGAAGGCATTCTGTCCGTGTTCCTCGTGTCCTTCGCTAACTTCTCTTCTATCGGGATTGTGGCAGGTGCGATTAAAGGTTTGAACGAAGAACAGGGTAACGTGGTTTCACGCTTCGGCCTGAAATTGCTGTACGGTTCAACCCTGGTGAGCGTGCTTTCTGCCGCTATCGCCGGTCTGGTTCTGGCCTTCTGATGTTCAGGGCGAGCTGCGGCTCGCCCTTCTCTTCTTAATTATGCCTTTCTGTTCTATCTCACTTCGATTCCCGTTTATCCCCGCCAATCGCCACTTCCCCGCTAAACGCAAAACCTTTGCACAATATTGAATTTCCTTCACGGCTGCCTGCGCCCGTAGCTTTTCTCCATAACGTCACATCTGGAGAATCGTATGAGCATTCAATTTCTTGGCATGATTGGCCACCGACTGGCTTCCGAGATCATCCCCGCCAGCGGCCCGCTGTTTGATAAAGATTACATCGCACGTTTTGCCCGCGCCCATGAAGAAGCAGGCTTTGACCGTATTCTGGTGGGGTATTGGTCCGATCAACCGGATGGTTTTCTGGTCACCGCCCACGCGGCGGCACACACTTCCTCACTGAAATTCCTGCTGGCACACCGTCCGGGCTTTGTCGCACCGACCCTGGCCGCACGCAAGCTGGCAACGTTGGATCAACTGACCGATGGTCGTCTGGCGGTGCATATCATCAGCGGCGGTAGCGATGTCGAGCAGCGTCGCGATGGCGATTTCCTGAATAAAGCCGAACGCTATGCACGCAGCGACGAGTTCCTCACCGTGCTCAGGCAGAGCCTGGAGTCCAGCCAGCCTTATGATCACAAGGGAAACTTTTACCAGACTGAACAGGCATTTTCAGCCATCAAGCCCGTGCAGAAAAAACTGCCGGTGTACTTTGGCGGATCGTCTCAGGAAGCGATTGATGTGGCTGCACGCCATGCCGATGTGTTTGCCTTGTGGGGCGAACCGCTGAAAGGGGCGGAAGAGACGGTGCGCAACGTACGAGCCGCTGCGGCTCAGCACGGGCGCGAAATTGATTTTAATATCTCGTTCCGCCCCATCATCGGTAAAACCGAAAAAGAAGCCTGGGAGCGCGCCGAGCATATCCGTGAGCTGGCAGAAAAACAGTTACAAGAGACCGGATTTGCGTTTGGCAAACCCAAGCCGCAAAGCGTCGGTGCTCAGCGCCTGCTGGCTGCCGCCAATGAAGGCGATCGCCTGGACAAAGTACTGTGGACAGGCGTGGCTAAACTGGTGCAAGGCGGCTACAACTCCACAGCACTGGTGGGTACTGCCGATCAGGTTTCCGACGCGCTGCTGGATTACTATCGCCTTGGCATTCACAGCGTGCTGATTCGCGGCTTCGATCCGCTGAATGATGCGGTGGAATACGGCCAGGAACTGATCCCACTGACGCGCGAAAAAGTGGCTGCGCTAAAAACCGCTGACAAAAGGAGCGCCTGATGCGCCTGGCTGCACTGTTTACCGGTGTTGCGCTAGCGCTCTCCACGCTCAATCCACTGTTCGCCGCTGATAAAGTCACGCTGCGACTGGGCGATGTAAAAGGGGATCGCTTTGCCGCATTAAAAGCGTCGGGCGAACTCAATAATCTGCCCTACGATCTGAAACTCACGGCATTTGATTCGGGTGCACCTGTGCAGGAAGCCTTGAATGCCGGTGCATTGGATGTCGGCTTCACGGGCGATTTGCCGTTCCTGTTCGTATTCGCAGCTGGCGCCCCTGTGAAAGCCGTGGGCGCATGGCAGAACAATCCTGACAGTATCGCGCTGCTGACGCGTCCCGATACCGGAATTCACCGTTTGCAGGATTTGAAAGGCAAGCAGATCGCGGTGAATCGTGGCGGCTGGGGCCACTATCTGCTGCTTGGCTTGCTAGAGCGTGCGGGATTAAAACCAGACGATGTCACGCTGCGATTCCTTGGACCTGTTGATGGCCGAGCCGCCTTGACCTCCGGCGCCGTATCCGCGTGGGCGCCATGGGAACCTTATATTGCTACCTCCACTGCTGTAGATGGCACGGTACGTGTCGCTGACGGCGGCGGCAAAGGCATTATGTCGGGTTATTCGTATGCTCTGGCGCGTGACGAGGCCTTACATGATGCCGGTAAGCGTAAAGCGATTGCCGATTTGCTGGCGCGTCTGGCTAAGGCACAAATCTGGGCGCAGCAACATCCGCAGGAGTTTGCCAGCGTGCTGGGCAAGACACTGAATATGCCCACTAATATCACCAGCAGCTGGATTGCCGATGCGCGTATTCGTCCACTGGTGTTTGATGCCAGCCTGATCCCCACGCTGCAAAAATCGGCTGACTTCTTCCATCGCTATCAGGTGCTGCCGAAAGCGATCGATGTCAGTAAAGCCTTTGATTTTAGTTTGTCGGCTCAGGCCAATCAGGTTGCCAAAAGCGCACCGGGAGATAAATCATGAGTGCCAATCAGCATCATCGTTTACGCGATTTTGTCGGCAATCTGGCTACGTTACTCGATCAGAATCCCGATGAAGCCACCATTTTGCAACAGGGTAGCGTTTGGCTTGGCGAGTTAATCCAGCATGATGACTGGCTGGACGAGGCTTATACCCAGCCACATCCTGAGCACTATCAACAATATCTGCTGTATGCCGATGCCCGACAGCGCTTTTCAGTCGTGAGCTTCGTGTGGGGGCCGGGCCAGCAAACCCCGATTCACGACCATCGCGTATGGGGATTAATTGGCATGCTACGTGGTGCGGAGATATCGCAATCCTGGCAGCCCGGGCCGAACGGCTTGCAGCCGGAAGGTGCACCAATACGCCTTGATCCCGGCAGCGTTGAAGCCGTCTCTCCCACCGTGGGCGATATCCATCGCGTCAGCAATGCCTATGACGATCGCGTCTCAATCAGCATCCACGTGTATGGCGCCAATATCGGCGCGGTAAAACGCGCGGTTTACCGCGAAGACGGCAGTGAAAAACAGTTTATCTCCGGTTACAGCAACCGTTACTTACCGAACATTTGGGATCTATCACATGAGTAAACCCGCATTCCCTTTCCGCCAGGCGGCGGACATTCTTGAGTCACTGCGTCAACAGCAGGAAGTGGCGATTGTTGATGTCCGCGACGAAGCGCTGTTTGCCACCGGTCATCCGCTGTTTGCGGTCAATATCCCGCTTTCCAAACTGGAACTGGAACTACTGGATCGCATCCCGCAATTGACGACAGCCATCACGCTATATGATAACGGCGAAGGACTGGCACAGACGGCTGCGGAACGAATTGCAGCACTGGGTTACAGCAATATAGCGCTGTTAAAAGAGGATTTAGCCGGCTGGCAGGCTGCGGGCGGTGAGCTGTTTATTGATGTGAATTCGCCGAGTAAGGCCTTTGGTGAACTGGTTGAACATCGCAATCATACCCCTTCCCTGTCAGCCGATGAAGTGCACAGCTTAATCAATAGCGATGCCAACGTGGTGGTGCTGGATGCGCGTCGCTTTGATGAATATCAGACCATGAGCATTCCAGGCGCCACCAGCGTACCGGGCGGTGAACTGGTGCTGCGCGTTCGCGATATCGCGCCATCACCGGAAACCACGGTGATTGTGAACTGTGCGGGCCGCACGCGCAGCATTATTGGTACTCAGTCGCTGGTGAATGCGGGCATTCGCAATCCGGTGTTTGCGCTGCGTAACGGCACTATTGGCTGGACGCTGGCAGGCCACGCGCTGGAGCATGCTCAGTCGCGCCGATACGGTGAAGCCAGTGAAACGGCACAGCGCCAGGCTGCGACGAACGCGCGTAGCATCGCGGATCGCGCAGGCGTGGAGCGCATTCCTCTGGCAACACTCAAGCGCTGGCAGCAGGAAACACGCACCACTTATCTGTTTGATGTGCGTGACGCTGACGAGTATGCAGCGGGTCATCTGCCCGGCAGTCGTCATGTACCAGGCGGACAGCTGGTGCAGGAAACCGATCATTACGCCAGCGTGCGCGGTGCACGTATTGTACTGATTGATGACGACGGCGTACGCGCCAATATGACCGCCTCCTGGCTGGCGCAGCTGGGCTGGCAAGTGTCGGTGCTGGAAGAGCTGCAGGCCAGTGATTTCAGTGCCACCGGTGCCTGGAAAGCGCAGGTTCCTGCTGTTGCGCAGCCCGAGTTTGTTTCGCCACAGCAGCTGGCGGAGTGGCTGGAAGAAGGTCAGACCCAGGTATTGGACTTCACCACGCACGCCAATCATCTTAACAGCCATATTCCGGGTGCGGGCTGGCTGCTGCGCTCAACGCTGCAAAAAGAAGGTAAAGCCATACTGCCAACGGCACGACGTTATGTGCTGACCTGCGGCAGCAGTTTGCTGGCCGGATATGCGGTTGACCAGGTGGCGGAACTCACCGGCAAGCCGGTGTTTGTGCTGGAAGGCGGCAATGCGGCCTGGCGCGCAGCTCACCTGCCGACTGAGCAAGGCGACCAGCAGTTGCTTTCACCGGTGATTGATCGCTATCGCCGTCCGTATGAAGGCACCGATATCGCACCTGCCGTGATGCAGGCGTACCTGGATTGGGAATACGGCCTCGTGGCGCAATTGGATCGTGATGGCACGCACGGTTTCCGTGTGTTGCCTGCTCAAGAACAAGCCGCAACCGCTTAACTCTTAGCGCCATGAATTGCGCCGCGACAAGATTGTGCATAATTTCAGTGCACACTAAGCGCTGGCGGCGCGATTTGTGGCGCACTCTGATGCAGTGCTGAATGCTGAACGGATAAGATGATCTCAGCGCGTGAGAAGCTGCTGCGGTGCGATTCATTGCGCACTCTGATGCAGTGCTGAACGCTGAACGCTGAACGCTGAACGCTGAACGGATAAAATCATCGCAGTGCGTGAGAAGCTACTGCGGTGCGATTCATTGCGTCCCCTGAGAAGAAGCTGGAATGCTGAATGGGTGAGATCATCGCAGCGCGCAGGAAGAAGCTCGCGCGTTTTATGGCGCAATTCGTCGTGAGACTTGATATCAAAAGATGGGCGCAATTCATAACGCTGGGAATGTCTTCGCACCAATAATGACGCCATTCTGCACATGAAATGAGCAATTATGAATTCAGTAATGTTGGATTGTGTTGCAATTGTTCAGGACGAACAGAGATTTGGTGGAGATAAGCGGGATCGAACCGCTGACCTCTTGCATGCCATGCAAGCGCTCTCCCAGCTGAGCTATACCCCCACATCTGGAAATCTTTTTCAGTGCATCGTTAAAACGATTTGGTGGAGATAAGCGGGATCGAACCGCTGACCTCTTGCATGCCATGCAAGCGCTCTCCCAGCTGAGCTATACCCCCAGCACCGAAAAACAGCCGATTTAACTCGACGGACGGCATCATATGAAACCGCTCCCTGAGTGTCAACGCCAAATTCTCGTTCTGTGTTCAATCGCTGAAAAAGGCGGCAACGCCCTACCGTAATGGCTTTTTTTTCAACGCAATTGCGCATTTCGTTAACGCATTTTCGCATTTAACACCCTGCAACCAAGGTTAAATCAGGGTTAAAGATGTTAGGAATAATCTTGTGTTCGTTACAGGTAAGTGTAAAACTTAGCGCGCTAATTAACCGGTCAACCTTCCAGGGTATATCACTCTTTGATCGGCCAGCATTTTCCCCTTGTTCATTAAAAGAAAAGTGAAATATGTCGCTGCATACACCGAAAGAGATCGCCCAACTGGCGATTCAAGCAGGCGTGGCTAAAAGCCGTTTGCCTGTTTCCACCTTATTGATCCTTGGTTTTATGGCCGGTGCATTTATTGCCACAGGTTTTCTGTTGGATCTGCATGTTATCAACCAGCTGCCTGCTGAATGGGGCTCCTTTGGCGGCTTCCTCGGCGCTGCGGTGTTTCCGGTTGGCCTGATACTGACCGTTCTGGCCGGTGGTGAACTGTTGACTGGCAACATGATGACCTTACCGATCGCCTGGTTCGCCCGCCGCATCAGCGGTTTGAGTGTGCTGCGCAACTGGTTCTGGGTCACGATTGCCAACTTTATTGGCAGCATCGCAGTCGCCTGGTTCTTTGGTCATATGCTCGGTATGACCGAAGGCGATTATCTGAAAAAGACCGTGGCGATTGCTCACGCGAAAGTGAATGCGGATTTCCAGCACGCATTCATTTCAGGTATTGGCTGCAACTGGCTGGTGTGTCTGGCTGTGTGGTTAGCTTTTGCCAGTAAAGATATGGTCGGCAAAATCTTTGGCATGTGGTTCCCGGTGATGGCCTTCGTGGCGATTGGCTTCCAGCACGTGGTGGCGAACATGTTTATTGTGCCCGCCGCGATTTTTGCCGGACAAATGAGCTGGGCAGACTTTGCGCCAAACGTGATTGCCGTCTTCCTTGGCAACGGCGTGGGCGGTGCAATATTTGTTGGCCTCACCTATTTCCTTGCTTTCCGTCCTGCACAAGCTGAAACCAGCGAAGCTTAATATCCGATTTATGCCTTTTGTCATGAGACAAGAGGCATTTTCCTGCCTGATTACTTTTCCCCGTTACGTTTTGTTGTAATATGTACAGCTAATGTATTTAACAGGGACAGCATCGTGAAAAAGGAATGGCTCACCCCCGAGGAGCTCGCGCTGGAAACGGGCTACAGTCGGCAAACGGTGAATAAATGGATCAAACGCGAAAACTGGACAACCACGCCCAAGCCCGGTGTACAGGGTGGTAAGGCGCGATTGATTCATATTGATGAGCGTGTAAAAAGCTTTGTTCAGTCTACCCGCCACGCGACCGAGCCGGCGGCCAATTACGGTGCTCAACAAAATACGTTACCTGCGTTATTAATAAATTCTGTCCAGCAAATGACAACCGCTGAGCAAGATCAACTGGCTGCATTGTTGCTACGCGAGGGGATAAGTGGTGTGCTGGAACGGCTAGGGATCAAAGAAGATTAAAAAAAGCCGGGCGCTCATGCTCCCGGCTTTTTTAATGCCCACGATAAGTGCAGCGGCAACGTTACAGGCTGCCGCTACCTCAATTAAGCCTGGGCTTCACGCTCAGCAATAAAGGCCAGCGCTTTTTCGATGCGAGCTACGCTGCGGCTGCGACCAATCGCTTCGACAGTCACATCCAGTGCCGGAGACTGACCTGCACCGGTGACCGCCACGCGCAGTGGCATGCCCACTTTGCCCATACCCAGTTCGAGCGCATCGGCGGCCCCCTGAATCGCGTTGTGCACATTCTCCGCATTCCACTCGCTGTCGCTCAGCGCAGCCAGTTTGTCACGCACCACTTCCAGTGGCTGACGCGCAACAGGGCGTAAATGTTTCTTCGCCGCATCGGCATCAAAAGCATCGAACTCTTCATAGAAGTAACGGCAAGAAGCGGCAATCTCGACCAGTGTTTTGCAACGCTCACCCAGCAGCGTCACCAGTTTCGCCAACTCCGGGCCGGTGCGGGTATCGATATTCTGCTGCTCGATGTGCCACTGCAGCTGCGTTGCCACGTATTCCGGCGGCAGCGTATTGATGTAGTGATGGTTCAGCCACTGCAGTTTTTCGGTGTTAAACGCACTGGCAGACTTACTCACAGCATCCAGGGTAAACAGCTCGGCCATCTCAGCCACGCTGAAAATTTCCTGGTCGCCATGTGACCAGCCCAAACGCACCAGATAGTTGAGCAGCGCTTCCGGCAGATAGCCATCATCACGGTACTGCATCACACCCACTGCGCCATGGCGTTTCGACAGCTTCTTACTGTCATCACCCAGGATCATCGAGACGTGCGCGTAGGTTGGCACTTCTGCACCAATCGCCTTAAGGATGTTGATCTGGCGTGGCGTGTTGTTGATATGGTCTTCACCACGGATCACGTGCGTGATGCCCATATCCCAGTCATCCACCACCACACAGAAGTTGTAGGTTGGTGAACCATCGGTGCGGCGGATGATCAGATCATCCAGCTCCTGGTTACTGAACTCAATGGGTCCACGGATCTGGTCGTCAAAAATGACCGAACCCTCTTGCGGGTTACGGAAACGGACCACGCAAGGCTCATCCGCCGCATGATGTTCATGACTGTCACGGCAGCGGCCGTCATAACGTGGCTTCTCGCCTTTCGCCATCTGCTCTTCACGCAGCGCGTCTAAACGCTCTTTAGAGCAATAGCATTTATAAGCGGTACCCGCTTCTACCATCTCATCGATGACGGCGTTGTAACGATCAAAGCGCTTCGTCTGATAGTACGGGCCTTCATCCCACTGCAGGTTTAGCCAGTTCATGCCATCCATGATGGCTTCAATGGCTTCCGGCGTTGAACGTTCCAGATCGGTATCTTCGATACGCAGAACGAATTCGCCCTTGTTATGGCGAGCATAAAGCCAGGAATAAAGAGCAGTACGGGCACCGCCCACATGCAGGTAGCCCGTTGGGCTGGGTGCGAAGCGAGTTTTGATTTTCATTCAGCATTGCCTTAGATGCGCAGGTTTCTTTGTCTGGATGACAAAAAAACGGGTTAACGCGAAAAAACAGTGCGCATATTCTAGCAGGTGGGACGCTTTCCTCAATGACTCTCGCGGCGGCATCACAGATTGAAGTGCGTTTTTCTGCTAATAAAACCAGCACATTGGCTAAAAGCGCGGCATGCTGCCTAAATTTAAAGCGAACGCACATTTATGTTTTAAAAAGCGTTGACTCACTTCGAAGGATCCCTATAATGCGACTCCACACAGCGGGGGTGATTAGCTCAGTTGGTAGAGCATCTCCTTTACACGGAGGGGGTCGGCGGTTCGAGCCCGTCATCACCCACCACTCTAAAAGTGGCTCGCAGTGTACAAGAGTTTGAAGAGTAAGATATGGGCGATTAGCTCAGTTGGTAGAGCATCTCCTTTACACGGAGGGGGTCGGCGGTTCGAGCCCGTCATCGCCCACCATATCTTAGTCAGATGACACTCTTGTTAAGCAGTTCCGAAGTGGGCGATTAGCTCAGTTGGTAGAGCATCTCCTTTACACGGAGGGGGTCGGCGGTTCGAGCCCGTCATCGCCCACCACTTCGGGTCGTTAGCTCAGTTGGTAGAGCAGTTGACTTTTAATCAATTGGTCGCAGGTTCGAATCCTGCACGACCCACCAATGTAGAAAGGCGCCCTAAAGGCGCCTTTTTGCTATCTGCGATTTGCCCACCCTAACAAAACCTTTGCAAACACTTAACGCTTTGTGTGCTCAAGCCGTTTTATCCCCTTGCCGATAACGATAATGGTCTATTGCAAGGAGAAAACCATGTCGACTATCTCAAGTGTTAGCAGTATCAGTACAGCGAGCAGTGGTGGCGGTTCAACGTCACAAATTGCCAGCCTGAATAAGCAGATTCAAAGCCTGACTCAGCAAGTCAAAGATCTTTCCAACGACGATACCCTGACAGATGAGCAAAAATCTGAACAGGAGCAGATGCTGGAGTCACAAATTCAGATGGTTGAAGCTCAAATTGCACAAATTGAGCAGCAGGCAGCTGAAAAGGCACAGCAGAAGCAGGAAGCCCAGCAACCCACCACGGAAAGTGCCACCAGCGCTCAAAAAGCCGATGGCATCAACCGTCCAACTGACACCAATCAAATCAACGTTTACGTTTAAAACGCCGGTTTGAGAGCACGTTGTTGCGCCAGCAAGCCTGCTTGTTGGCGCACCTCCTGCCAAATCGCTTCCGCGGCTGGCGTCAGGGAACGGTTTTTGCGTTTAATCAGCATGAGATTTCGATGAATTTCCGGATAGAGGCGTCGCACCGTCAGTTTCCGCCCCGCCGGCAGCGGTAACGCCAGAGCAGGTAAAATGCTGATGCCAATCCCTGCTTCCACCATCGGGAACAACGTGGCGGGATGGCCAATTTCCTGTACCACCTGCACCTGGATCGATAACTGCTGCAGCGCTGCATCCACCAGCAGACGGCTTCCTGAAGCATAATCCTGCAAAACCAGGTTACGCCCCGCCAGCATCGTCCACTCCGCTTGCTCAACCCGGGCCAGTTCATCATCCGCATGGCACAACAGTAAAAACGGCTCCTGCAAAATCGCTTCGTAATCCAGATCGGCATCTCCTAACGGCCCGATGACAATGCCAAAATCGACTTCCGCATTGCGAACGCTTTGTAGTACGGATTGCTGTGCGCGATCGTGCAGAATGACGCGAATATCCGGATAACGTTGCTGGCTACTCGCCAGACATTGCGGCATCAGATTCGCCGAAGGTGTCTGGCTGGCGGCAACACGTACGGTGCCACTGCGCTGCTCGCCGTAACTGCGCACATCCAGCAGCGTGGTGTTTAACTCCTCCAGCAAACGCTCCAGGCGCGATGCCAGCTGATGCCCTGCTTCAGTCAGCATCACTTCGCGCGTGGTGCGGTCCAGCAAACGCACGCCCATCTCCGCTTCCAGCTCTTTAATACTGTGGCTGACCGCCGACTGGCTGAGCCCAATCGCCTGCCCTGCCTGGCTAAAACTGCCCTGCTGCGCCACGGCCACAAAGGTGCGTAACTGACGTAAGGTGTAATTCATCGATATCGCTCATAGATTGATGCAATAAATCAATTTTATTTCTAAACCCAGCTGGCGCACAATCAGCACCATCTTTTTTATTTTAACCGGATTGTAACAATGGGCTTTTTACGACTCGACCCGATGATGGTCAAACTCATCATCACTGTGCTGTTGGCCAGCTTCATCCCGGCCAAAGGCGGGTTTGTCGATTTCTTTGAATACCTGACCACTGCCGCCATCGCCCTGCTGTTCTTTATGCACGGCGCCAAGCTGTCACGCGAAAAAATCATAGCCGGCAGCAGCCACTGGCGTTTGCATCTGTGGATTATGTGCAGCACCTTCGTGGTATTCCCGATTCTTGGCTTGCTGCTGGTGTGGTGGCATCCGGTGAACGTTGGCCCAGAGATTTACACTGGCTTCATTTACCTGTGTATTCTGCCTGCCACCGTGCAGTCTGCGATTGCGTTCACCTCCATGGCGGGGGGTAATGTGGCCGCTGCGGTCTGTGCCGCTTCTGCTTCCAGCTTGCTCGGCGTATTCATCTCACCGCTGCTGGTGAATCTGGTGATGAACGTGCACAGCGATGCGCCGAGCAATGGTCTGGAGCAGATTGGCAAAATCATGCTGCAACTGCTGGTGCCCTTTGTGATCGGTCATATGTCCCGTCGTTGGATTGGCGGTTGGGTGGAAAAACATCGCAGCCTGATTGGTAAAACCGACCAGACCTCAATTCTGTTAGTGGTTTACTCCGCGTTCAGCGAAGCGGTGGTCAACGGTATCTGGCATCGCGTGGGTGTGGATACGCTGCTGTGGATTCTGGCGGGTAGCGTGCTGATCCTGTTTGTCGCGCTGGTGATTAACCTGGGTGCCTCGCGCCTGTTTGGCTTCAGCCGCGCCGATGAAATCGTGGTGCTGTTCTGTGGTTCGAAAAAGAGTCTCGCCAATGGCGTGCCGATGGCCAATATCCTGTTCCCGGCCAGCTCCGTGGGGATTATCGTGCTGCCGCTGATGATCTTCCATCAGGTGCAGTTGATGGTCTGCTCCTTCATCGCTCAACGCTATAAAGCGGGCAATGAGAAGCGGCTGGCGCAACAGCAAGTTGAAGTGCAGAAATCATAAGTAAAATGGCCCGCGATGGCGGGCCATTTTGTTATTCACTGCGGTTGAGTGGTTTAACTAACCCCTGCAATCCTTCAATTTTGATCGCTAAAGTCAGCTGCATCAGCTCGCCCAACTTCCCTGCCGGAAATTCGTTTTTACGCGCAAACCAAAGCAGATACTCTTCTGGTACATCAATCAGCATGCGGCCTTTATACTTGCCGAATGGCATGGCGGTATTGGCGATTTCAACCAGCTGATGTTTGTCCACGTTAGGCTCCCAGCAGGCGAATCATTTCCGCTTCGTCGATCACGGGTATACCGAGCTCCTGCGCTTTCGCCAGTTTGGAACCCGCTGCTTCGCCAGCAATCAGTAAGTCTGTTTTCTTCGACACGCTGCCGCTTACTTTCGCGCCCAGCGCGACTAAACGTTCTTTGGCATCATCGCGGTTCATCTGTGACAGCGATCCGGTCAGCACCACGGTCTTGCCAGCAAACGGACTGTCGATCTCTTCAATATTCACCACTTCCAGCTGCGGCCAATGCACGCCCACCTCTTCGTTGAGCTCGCGGATCACTTCGCGATTGCTCTCTTCTTCCATGAAGTTGCGCACATGCGCGGCCACCACTTTACCCACGTCCTGTACCGCAATCAGCGCATCCAGATCGGCGTTCATCACCTTCTCAAGATCGCCAAAATGATTGGCCAGATTGGCCGCAGTGGCTTCACCGACTTCACGGATTCCAAGGGCATACAGGAAACGAGGGAGCGTGGTGAGCTTCGCTTTTTCCAGCGCATCCACCACATTTTGTGCCGATTTCGGCCCCATGCGATCCAGCCCCGTCAGCTTGCCCGCCGTCAAACGGAACAGATCGGCAGGCGTGTGCACGTACTCTTTTTCAACCAGCTGATCGATGATTTTATCGCCCATGCCATCAACATCCATCGCACGTCGTGAAACGAAATGTTTGAGCGCCTCTTTACGCTGGGCACCACAAATCAGTCCACCGGTACAACGGGTAACGGCTTCGCCTTCCACGCGCTCGACATCCGAGCCACACACCGGGCAATGGCTGGGGAAGACGATTTCACGGGTCTCATCCGGACGTTCGGATTCCACCACGTTGACCACCTGCGGAATCACATCTCCGGCGCGACGAATCACCACTTTGTCGCCAATGCGCAGGCCAAGACGCGCAATTTCATCCGCGTTGTGTAAGGTGGCATTACTCACCACCACGCCAGCCACCTGCACCGGTTCCAGACGAGCGACGGGCGTAATCGCGCCAGTACGTCCCACCTGAAACTCAACATCGCGCACAAAGGTCATCTGTTCCTGCGCCGGGAATTTAAAGGCCACGGCCCAGCGCGGGGCGCGAGCAACAAAGCCTAACTGTTCCTGCAGCGCCTGCGAATCGACCTTGATGACCACGCCGTCAATATCGAATCCAAGTGACGGACGGTCTTGCTCAACCTGACGATAAAACTCCAGCACCTCTTCCGCCGTATGCGCGAGGCGAATACGGTCACTGACCGGCAAGCCCCAGGCTTTAAATTGCTGCAGACGCTGCCAGTGACTGGCGGGCATATCACCGCCTTCCAGCAGGCCGAAACCGTAACAGAAGAAAGTCAGAGAACGTTTAGCGGTAATGCGCGGATCGAGCTGACGTAGCGATCCTGCCGCGGCGTTGCGCGGGTTGGCAAACACCTTCGCGCCGGTGCGGCGTGCATCCTCATTGAGCTTTTCGAAACCCGCTTCGGTCATAAAGACTTCACCACGTACTTCGACACGCGCAGGAATATTGTCGCCGTGCAGACGCAGCGGAATGGCATGGATAGTGCGCACATTGGCGGTAATATTCTCACCCGTGGTGCCATCACCGCGTGTCGCCGCACGCACCAGCAGCCCATCTTCATACAACAGGCTGACCGCCAGACCATCCAGCTTCAGTTCACAACAGTAGGTCAAATCATCGCTGCTTTTCAGACGATCCTGCACGCGTTTATTAAAGGCCAGGAAACCGGCTTCATCGAAAGTGTTGTCGAGTGACAGCATGGGCACTTCGTGGCGAACCTGTTCGAAAGCGGCCAGCGGTGCTGCGCCCACGCGCTGAGTCGGCGAATCCGGGGTAATGAGATCAGGGTGTGCCGCTTCCAGTTCACGCAGTTGCTGCATCAGTCGGTCATATTCTGCATCCGGAATTTCCGGGGTATCCATCACGTGATAGAGGTACTCATGGTGACGTAACGAGGTGCGCAGCGCAGTGATCTGCTCCTGAACCGATTTCATAGTGTTTTATCCGATAAAAAACCCCCGACATGCGGGGGTTATTTCGTTAATATTTGATTTTTCTCGCGGCTATCAACCGATAACCTCGCGAATGCGTGCTTTGTAGGTTTCCAGCTTCTGCGGCGTCATCATGCGACGCTCATCATCCAGCACAACCCCGCCGACATCGTCCGCAATTCGCTGGGCAGATTGCAGCATCAGCTTGAAGTTTTGGTTCGCATCGCCATAAGACGGCACCATCATAAAGATGGATATGCCTGGCGTGCTGAAATCGCCCATGGTGTCGGGATTAAAGGAGCCCGGTTTCACCATGTTCGCCAGACTGAACAGCACAGGACCGCTGCCCGCTGGACTCAGGTGACGATGGAAAATATTCATCTCACCAAACTGGAAGCCCGCTTGCAGAATACCCTGCAACAGAGCTTCACCGTTCAGTTCGCCACCGGCGTGAGCGGCAACATGCAGCACCAGTACCGCTTCATTTTTTCTCTGGGCAGAAGCAGCAGGCTGTTTTGGTTCATCGTGTGCGACCGGCGCTTCTTCTTCGTATTCAGGCTCTTCAGCGGCCTGGAACTCAGGCGCAGGCTGCGTGGCAGAAAGTGGCTCGTTATCCAGTAAGGGATCGGCCTGAACGGATTGAGGCTGTGGCTGCGGCGCAGGTTTAACCACCGGCGGTTGTGGCGCAGGTGCAGGCTGGCGCACTTCCGGCTCATCATCCAGCAGCGGATCGCCCATCAATGGAGTTTCATGACGCGGGAACGGCTGACGCGCAGGTTCAGGCGCACGTGGCGCGCTGACAGGCTTAGTCACAGGTGCGTCGAATTCGGGTTCGACATGCGCGTCACGATTGCGACGGACACGCACTTCGCCGACACCATCATCATCTTCTTCGCTCAGCAGATCTTCATCCGCTTCTTCGCGCTGTTTCAGACGTTTGTGCGGGCGATCGCGAAACACGGAAGAGCGCTCTTTACGGCTGGTCCACAGTCCGTGAAGTAGCAACGCTATTATGGCGATCGCGCCAACAACGATTAATATCAGACGCAAATCCTGCATCATTGTATTCTCTGTTGTTCCAATACCTTGCCACCACGGCAAACTTTATCCTCTAACTGTATTTGCCCAGCTACACAAGTGCAAGTCTGTGCAGTATTTTCTGACAAATAAGATAGCTGCCCCACGCTTTTTTGCTGATTTTTCGCGCAAAGTGCGCCTGCCACCGACAAAAAGCCAGGTTATGATGTTTGCGCCGCCACATAAAGGAGAAAGGCTCGCTATGCCCGTTGAGAAATCGCCCTCATCATTAAATGGTATTCATTACTTTGCCGAAGGCTGGAGACTGGTGCGTCTGCCTGGCATTCGTCGTTACGTCATTATTCCTCTGCTGGTGAACATTTTTCTGCTGGGAGGCGCCTTTATCTGGCTGTTTCAACGGCTCGGAGAGTGGATCCCGGCCTTGATGTCGCACATCCCTGATTGGTTGCAGTGGCTGAGTTATTTGCTGTGGCCGCTTTCCGTCATATCGATTGTGCTGGTATTCAGCTACTTCTTCTCCACCATTGCGAACTGGATTGCCGCCCCCTTTTGTGGATTGCTGGCCGAGCAACTGGAAGGCCGCCTCACCGGTCACCCGCTGCCGGATAGCGGTTGGGTGGCGATGTTTAAAGATATCCCGCGCATCATGAAGCGCGAATTACAGAAGCTTGGCTACTATTTACCACGCGCATTGGGATTGCTGCTGCTTTACTTTATCCCCGGTTTTGGACAAACGGTGGCACCGGTATTATGGTTTCTGTTTAGCGCGTGGATGCTATCGGTGCAGTACTGCGACTATCCGTTTGATAACCACAAAGTGAGTTTTCAGCAGATGCGCAGTGCGTTACGTCAGCATAAAACGGCGAACATGCAATTTGGCGCGCTGGTCAGTTTGTTCACCATGATTCCGATTCTGAACCTGGCCATCATGCCGGTGGCCGTATGTGGCGCTACCTCGATGTGGGTTGATCGCTACCGCCTACAGCATGCGCGTCATTAAAGCTTCAAAAAGCCTTATGCATTTTTGCGTAAGGCTTATGGTTGTGGGCTATATAGATATGCGATTTCTTTCCTTCCGCACACCGGAAGAACAGGTATGCTCTGAGGGTTCCCAATATTTCATACAGTTAAGGACGAGCTATGAGTAAGATCTATGAAGACAACTCTCTGACAATTGGTCATACGCCGCTGGTTCGACTGAACCGCATCGGTAATGGACGGATCCTGGCGAAGGTCGAATCGCGTAACCCGAGCTTCAGCGTCAAATGCCGTATCGGTGCCAATATGATTTGGGACGCAGAAAAGCGCGGAATTTTGAAGCCAGGCGTTGAACTGGTCGAGCCAACCAGCGGTAACACTGGCATTGCACTGGCTTACGTGGCCGCCGCCCGTGGTTACAAGCTCACGCTGACCATGCCAGAGACCATGTCTGTTGAACGTCGCAAGCTGCTGAAAGCACTGGGCGCGAATCTGGTGCTGACCGAAGGCGCAAAAGGCATGAAAGGTGCCATTGCCAAAGCCGAGGAAATTGTCGCCGGCGATCCGGATAAATTTGTGCTGCTACAGCAATTCAGTAATTCAGCTAACCCGGAAATCCATGAGAAAACTACCGGCCCGGAAATCTGGGAAGACACAGACGGTGAAGTAGATGTGTTCATTGCGGGTGTAGGTACCGGCGGCACGCTGACAGGCGTGAGCCGTTACATCAAGAACACCAAAGGCAAAAAAGACTTAATTACCGTAGCGGTAGAGCCGACTGACTCTCCGGTCATCGCTCAGGCTATCGCTGGCGAAGAGATCAAACCGGGCCCGCATAAGATTCAAGGCATCGGCGCAGGTTTCATCCCCGGCAACCTTGACCTGAAACTGGTTGATCGGGTTGTCGCCATCACCAACGAAGAAGCCATCAGCACGGCGCGTCAGCTGATGGAAGAAGAAGGCATTCTGGCCGGTATCTCTTCAGGTGCGGCAGTGGCTGCTGCGCTGAAGCTGCAGGAAGATGAGGCATTCGCCAACAAGAATATCGTGGTGATTCTGCCTTCCTCTGGCGAGCGTTATTTAAGTACCGCTTTGTTCGCCGACCTGTTCACTGAAAAAGAGCTGCAGCAGTAAACGCCTTAGTCTGAAAACGACGAAAAAAGCACCCAAATGGGTGCTTTTTTGTGGCGCAGATCTCACTTTTATCACCAGACAGATTGATTTCAATGACGCGGCTCTGGTATTTAAGCTCCCAATTATTTCGGTGCCTGAAATTAATCTGGCTTTGAAGTGGATCAAGCTGAATGGAATTACTGATTTGGCGAAACGGCGAATCACGGCATACTTAGCAAGGTGACCTTTTCGCACAGTTTTTGATCTGCTGCTGAAAGACACACATTATTCAGCGCATTTTTTGGTCAGCTTAATGCCATACCAGCGCACCTATACAGGCTAAAGTGACGGCTCCAGGCTAGACTTTAGATCCATAACACCAAACCTGATAAAGTTGGGGAAATAGAATGTTCCAGCAAGAAGTTACCATTACCGCACCTAACGGCCTTCATACCCGTCCTGCAGCTCAGTTTGTAAAAGAAGCTAAGGCTTTCCAGTCAGAAATCACTGTGACCTCCAATGGCAAATCTGCCAGCGCGAAAAGCCTGTTCAAACTGCAGACCCTGGGTCTGACTCAGGGTACGGTTGTTACACTGTCTGCTGAAGGTGAAGATGAGCAGCAAGCGGTTGAGCACCTGGTGAAACTGATGGCTGAGCTGGAGTAATTCCGCTCAGGCAAGCAACTAAACCGACTCTTTTGCCCCATTGAGTGCAAATATCTTGATCGCGGACAACCTGTCCGCGTTCTTGCTTCCTTAGAGTACTGTTCCGCGACAGTGGCAACGCATTGGGTCAATGAGCCATCGTGATTAAAAGGTAGGGTTATGATTTCAGGCATTTTAGCATCACCGGGTATCGCTTTCGGCAAAGCACTTCTGCTGAAGGAAGATGAGATCGTCATCAGCCGTAAAAAAATTACTGACGATCAGGTTGAGCAAGAAGTTCAACGCTTCCTTGATGGACGTGGCAAAGCGGCAGTACAGCTTGAAGCCATCCGTGTCAAAGCCGGTGAAACCCTCGGTGAAGAGAAAGCGGCGATCTTTGAAGGTCACATCATGCTGCTCGAAGACGAAGAGCTTGAGCAGGAAATCATCGACCTGATTAAGAAAGATCACGCAACAGCGGATGCTGCTGCTTACTCCGTCATTGATGGCCAGGCCAAGGCGTTGGAAGAACTCGACGACGAATACCTGAAAGAGCGTGCGGCTGACGTACGTGACATCGGTAAGCGTCTGCTGCAAAACATCCTCGGTCTGCATATTGTCGACCTGGGTGCTATCGCAGAAGAATCCATTCTGGTGGCGAAAGATTTAACGCCGTCAGAAACCGCACAGCTGAACCTGAAGAAGGTGCTGGGCTTTATCACCGATATCGGTGGCCGTACTTCGCATACGTCCATCATGGCGCGTTCTCTGGAGATCCCAGCGATTGTCGGTACTGGTAACGTCACCACGCAAATCAAAAACGGTGACTTCCTAATTCTCGATGGCGTGAATAACAAGATTTACGTTAATCCTACCGATGCAGAACAAGAAGAACTGAAAGCCATCCAGACACAATACCTGTCTGAAAAGCACGAACTGGCGAAACTGAAAGATCTGCCCGCCATCACCCTGGATGGCCATCAGGTGGAAGTGTGCGCCAACATCGGTACCGTGCGTGATGTCGCCGGTGCAGAGCGCAACGGTGCGGAAGGCGTGGGCCTGTATCGTACCGAGTTCCTGTTTATGGACCGTGATTCACTGCCCACCGAAGAAGAGCAGTTCCAGGCTTACAAAGCGGTGGCGGAAGCCATGGGTTCTCAGGCTGTTATCGTGCGTACCATGGACATCGGCGGCGACAAAGATCTGCCGTACATGAACCTGCCGAAAGAGGACAACCCGTTCCTCGGCTGGCGTGCGATTCGTATCGCCATGGACCGCAAAGAGATTCTGCATGCTCAGCTGCGCGCTATCCTGCGTGCATCGTCCTTCGGCAAACTGCGCATCATGTTCCCGATGATCATTTCGGTGGAAGAAGTGCGTGCACTGAAGGCCGAACTGGAGCTGCTGAAAACCCAGCTGCGCGAAGAAGGCAAAGCCTTTGATGAGACCATTGAAGTGGGCATTATGGTGGAAACACCGGCTTCAGCGGTGATTGCGCGCCATCTGGCGAAAGAAGTCGACTTCTTTAGTATTGGGACAAATGACCTGACGCAGTATACTCTGGCGGTCGATCGTGGTAATGATTTGATTTCACACCTCTATAACCCAATGACGCCATCTGTTTTGGGCCTCATCAAGCAAGTGATCGACGCATCACATGCCGAAGGGAAATGGACCGGCATGTGTGGTGAGCTGGCTGGTGATGAACGTGCTACACTACTGTTACTGGGAATGGGGCTGGACGAATTCAGCATGAGTGCCATTTCAATCCCGAGCATCAAGAAGATTATTCGTAATACTAATTTCGAAGATGCGAAGGCATTGGCGGAGCAGGCTCTGGCTCAACCCACAGCGGAAGATTTAATGAACCTGGTGAACAAGTTCATTAAAGAAAAAACGCTCTGCTGATCCACGAGACGCTGGCCCCAAATTACTGCTTAGGAGAAGATCATGGGTTTGTTTTCTAAACTTTTTGGCGAAAAATCAGAGAGCGCGTCAGGGACTATTGATATCGTTGCGCCTCTGTCAGGCGAAATCGTGAATATCGAAGACGTACCTGATGTGGTATTTGCTGAGAAAATCGTGGGTGATGGTATCGCCATTAAACCGACTGGCAACAAAATGGTTGCACCGGTTGATGGTACCATTGGCAAGATTTTTGAGACCAACCACGCCTTTTCAATCGAATCTGACAACGGCATCGAGCTGTTCGTCCACTTCGGTATCGATACGGTTGAACTGAAAGGTGAAGGCTTTAAACGCATCGCCGAAGAAGGCCAGAAAGTGAAAAAAGGCGACGTGGTGATCGAGTTTGATCTGCCATTGCTGGAAGAGAAAGCAAAATCTACGCTGACGCCGGTTGTGATCTCGAACATGGACGAGATCAAAGACCTGATCAAACTCTCCGGTCAGGTGACTGTGGGCGAGACCCCGGTTATCCGTATCAAGAAGTAAGCAGCGTTTGCATCATAAAAAACGGCACCCACTGGGTGCCGTTTTTGTTTGTGTCGCTGCCTGGAACCAAAGGGTGCGGTGGCGGTTAGTGCTAGATCGGTTGAATTGGGACGCGTGGCGGTGACGTCGGGCTAGTGTGGTGGTGTTGGGGCTGGTGCTGTGGCTTTAGAGATGGTGCGGTGGCGTTAGGGATGGTGCGGTGGCGTTAGGGATGATGCGGCGGCGCTGGAGCTGGTGCGGCGGCGCTGGGGCTGGTGCGGCGGCGTTGGGGCTGGTGCGGTGGCGTTGGGGCTGGTGCGGTGGCGTTAGAGATGGTGCTGTGGTGTTAGAGATGGTCGGTGGCGTTAGGGATGGTCGGTGGCGTTAGGGATGGTGCGGCCGGTCAGGACGACCGGGCAGATCGCAAAGACGGCATAAACCATCCCTGGGCCTCGGCCCTCGCCATCCATGGCGAGGGACGCTTTGCTCCTCTGCCCGGTCGTCCTGCCCTGCTCCACATAGTGCGTGCTGCTTTTGACTGCGTTAGATGACCGGCTCAGTGCAAATAGCTTCGTAGTATGAGTTGCAATGCATTGCTCTTGCCTGTGCGAACCGGACTGTATGGGCGCCCTGCTCTGGATTCATAGGAACCGGGTTAAATTGTGAGCGCTTTAAACCTTCAGTCTTGTTTCCAGCGCGGCAGCTTCAAGGTCAGCTCCAGACCACCCTCAGGGCGATTCACCGCCTGCACTTCGCCATGGTGCGCCAGAATCACTTTACGCACGATGGAGAGCCCTAAGCCGTATCCTTTGCCCATCAGTGGCGAATTAACGCGTACGAAGGGATCGAAGATGCTGGAGAGCTTCTCTTCGTCAACGCCCGGTCCCTGATCGCGCACGCGAATCGCCAGCCACTGGTTCTCCGCCTGTAGCCTCACGCTGATATGCTGGCCTTTGTGCGAGAAACGCAGTGCATTACGCAGCACATTTTCCACACCACGACGAATCAACTCAGCATTGCCGTGCACGGTGTAATCGGCGTTCTCGTCCACCTGAAAATCGACTTTTACCCCCGGAATCTGAGCCTCATAGCGCACGTCCGTGACCACTGCGTGCAGCAGACCAGTGAGGTCGAAATACTGCTCGCCCGGCATACTTTCGTGTTCCGCACGCGACAGCGTTAACAGCTCGCCAATCATCTTGTCGAGACGGCGCGCTTCTTCATCAATGCGATTCAGGGAGGATTCGACGGATTCCGGCGTTTGCCGCGCCAGACCGGTCGCCAGTTGCAGGCGCGCCAGCGGTGAGCGCAGTTCGTGGGAGATGTCGTGCAGCAACTCCTCACGCGCCTTTACCAGCGTATCAAGACGCTCCACCATGGCATCGAAATCCTGCGCCACAATCGAAAGCTCATCGTGGCGCTTGCGCATTACAGGATAGAGCCGCACGGACAAATCACCACTGGAGACTCGCGCAAAACCTTCACGCAGCTGCCGCATCGGACGCGTCAGGTTCCATGCCAGCAATAGACTGAACAGCAGACCGAGCGCACCGGCAAAGGTAAACATCGGCTCCGGGATATTCAGAATCCGACGCGGCCCACCGCCGCCCATCGAGCTATCTTCTCGCAGACCCTTCACGTCATAACGCAGCTCGTACTCTTTACCGTCCTGCCCTTTAACCCAGCGCACAATGACGTCGGGGAAAGGCCCATGGAACGGCTCATTGATGCTCTCGGGCGGCGCATTATTGGGGGTAGCCATAGGCCTGGAATGTTGAATCACGGAGAAGAACTGACGATCGTTGGGCTCCCAGTCAGCCATCATGTCATCCAATGAACTGGGACCACCACGTTCCAACACCGACACCGCAGAGGCCATCTGCAAATTCACAATACGCCGAATCGCCATCAGTTCTGGGGGTTCATGATGACTGCCGGAAAGCGTAAACCCCAGCCACAACATCTGGCTAATGATGACAAAAACGATCCAGAAGCCCAGCAATATCTTCCAGAACATGCGGCCACGGTAGCTGTGTTTCATCGAATGCGATAACCAATACTGCGCACAGTTTCAATGTTGATGCTGTCGGCGGTCAATGCGGCCAGCTTCTGACGAATGTTGCTGATATGCACATCCACGCTGCGATCGTAAGCCTCACGCGGGCGACCCAGCCCTTTTTCTGACAATTCGTCCTTCGACACCACGCGATCGGGCGCACGCAGCAGCAGATCCAGCAGGTTGAACTCCGAGGCCGTCAGATCAAAGGCTTTGCCCTGCCATTCGGTGATGCGCGTGGCCGGATTCAGGCTCAACTCGCCCCAACGCAGTACTTCTTTTTTGTCCTGCACCGGTGCCTGATCTTCAAAACGACGCAGTACAGCACGCAGACGCGCCACCAGCTCACGCGGATAGCACGGCTTTGGCACATAGTCGTCCGCACCCATTTCCAGGCCAATCACGCGATCGATATTGTCGCCTTTCGCCGTCAACATGATCACCGGTAAGCGGCTGTTCTGACGCACCTGCCGCAGCACATCAATACCGCTCATATCCGGCAGCATAATGTCGAGAATCATCGCGGTATAGTTGCCCGACAGCGCCCCTTCAATCCCGGCGCTTCCGGTTAAAACCAATTGCGTTTCAAAACCTTCCGCAATCAGGTACTGGCTCAGCATAGTGCCAAGTTCTACATCGTCATCAACAAGCAGAATTTTCATCTTTATCTCTCGTACAAAATTGCCGCTATTTTGGCCTGAGTTGGCAATGAGCGCAGCCGATTTTACTCGATCCTTACAGTGCCAACACCAGAGGATTATCAGGGAGACTATAGACAAAAATGGCCCGGTCGCACCACAACAGCGCAAGCAGGCCAGATAAAATGCGGGGAAGAGGAGATCAGTGGTACACGCCGGTTGAGAGATAACGGTCACCGCGATCGCACACTATCGCCACCACGACGCTGCCGGGATGGGCGGTGGCGATGCGCAGCGCGCCTGCCACAGCACCACCGGAACTCACGCCGCAGAAAATCCCTTCACGTTGCGCTAGCGCACGCATGGTTTTTTCGGCTTCCACCTGTGCCATATCGATGACCTCATCCACTAACTCAGGACGGAAAATCCCCGGCAGATAAGCCTCAGGCCAGCGGCGAATGCCCGGAATGCTGCTGCCCTCCTGAGGCTGTAAACCAATCACTTTCACGGCGGGGGCAAACTCTTTCAGATAGCGTCCTACGCCGGTGATGGTCCCCGTCGTGCCCATACTGGAGACAAAATGGGTCACGCGGCCCTGCGTCTGCTGCCAGATTTCCGGGCCGGTAGTGAGATAGTGGCCGAGTGGATTGTCGGGATTATTGAACTGATCCAACACCCTGCCCTCACCGCGATCGGCCATCTCTTGTGCTAAATCGCGGGCGCCTTCCATGCCCTGTTCGCGCGTCACCAGGATCAATTCCGCGCCGTAGGCACGCATCGCGTCCTGCCGCTCCTGGCTCATGTTATCGGGCATCAGCAGGCGTAATTGATAGCCTTTCATCGCCGCGATCATCGCCAGGGCGATGCCAGTATTCCCACTGGTGGCTTCAATCAGAGTATCGCCGGGTTGAATGTCACCGCGCTGTTCCGCCTGATGAATCATCGACCAGGCAGCACGATCTTTTACCGAACCGGCCGGATTATTGCCTTCCAGCTTTAACCAGATTTCACTGCCGTTATCGGGCGTCAGGCGTTGCAGCCTGATCAACGGCGTATTACCGATGGTATTTTCCAATGTGGTCACGGTTTGATTCCAGACAGAAGAGAGGCAAATAAATCGGGCGGGAAAGTCCCGCCCGAAGGAGTGTCAAAAATATCAGGCGCTTTCGGCAAAGGCAACCGGACGCAACGGCGCAGTGCCATGGTAAAGTCGTGCCTGTTGCAAGCCAACAAACAGACGTTCGCCACGGATCGGTGCAGTATGGTCGCCGTCATAGACCACCGAGAAGACATCACCCTGCCAGCCGCTTGGCTGCACCACTAATTGCCAGAAGTGACCGCGCGGGCTGATCTCCAGCACCTGCACCGGCAGCGGCGTTTCCAGGCTGCTCTGACGCGAGATATCCACTTCCCACGGACGCAGGAACAACTCGACCTCACCCTGATGTGCGGGCGTGTAACCTAATGGCCAGCGATGTGCACCCACATGGAATTGTGAACCGTGCACTTCACCGTCAAAGCGATTCACTTCGCCGAGGAACTCCAGCACAAAGCGGGTAGCCGGTTCCTGCCAGACTTCCTCAGGCGTGCCGACCTGTTCGATATTACCCTGGCTCATTACCACCACGCTGTCAGCGACTTCCATCGCCTCTTCCTGGTCATGCGTCACAAACACGCTGGTGAATTTCAACTCTTCATGCAACTGACGCAGCCAGCGACGCAGCTCTTTACGCACCTGCGCATCCAGCGCGCCGAAAGGTTCATCCAGCAGCAAGATCTGCGGTTCCACTGCCAGCGCACGCGCCAATGCCACACGCTGCTTCTGTCCACCCGAGAGCTGAGCCGGGAAACGATTGGCGAGATGCGCCAGCTGCACCATCTCCAGCAGACGCGTCACACGCTGTTTAATTTCAGCGGCGGATGGGCGCTCACGGCGCGGCAACACGGTTAAACCAAAGGCGATGTTATCGAACACGGTCATATGGCGGAACAGCGCATAATGCTGGAACACGAAGCCGACCTGGCGATCGCGCGCGTGAATGCGGCTGACATCTTTACCGTGGAAATGAATCTGCCCGCTATTCTGATGCTCAAGACCCGCGATGATGCGCAGCAGCGTGGTTTTGCCCGAGCCTGACGGCCCCAGCAGCGCCACCATTTTGCCGGTAGGAATATCCAGAGAGATATCGTTTAGCACCGGCGTATGGCCGAACGCTTTGTTAATGTGTTTAATCTCAATGCTCATGATTTTCCTCCTGTTGGCGCTTCTGCTGATGCTCTAATCGCCACTGCACCACGCTTTTCAGAAACAGCGTCAAAATGGCCATCAGGGTTAACAACGCAGCCGCAGTAAAGGCGCCAACGGTGTTGTAATCCTGATGCAGTAATTCAACCTGAAGCGGTAAGGTGTAGGTCTCACCGCGAATCGATCCCGAGACCACCGAGACCGCACCAAACTCGCCAATCGCACGCGCGTTGGTTAACACCACGCCGTACATCAGCGCCCAGCGAATGTTCGGCAACGTTACGCGGCGGAACATCTGCCAGCCCGAGGCGCCTAACAGCACCGCGGCTTCATCTTCATTGCTGCCCTGGCTCAACATCACCGGCACCAGCTCACGGACCACAAACGGGCAGGTGACAAAAATGGTGGCCAGCACCATGCCCGGCCAGGCAAACATGATCTGAATGTTGTGCGCGTCCAGCCAACCACCCGCCGGGCCGTTGATGCCCCAGAACAGCAGATACATCAGCCCCGCCACCACCGGTGACACGGCAAAAGGAATATCAAACAGCGTCAGCAGCAGTTGGCGGCCCGGGAAAGTAAAGCGCGTTACCAGCCATGCCAGCAGCGTACCGAACACCAGATTGACCGGCACGGTAATCAGCGCCACCAGAATCGTCAGCCAGATGGCGTGCAGCATGTCACCCTCTTTTAAATTAGAGAGCGAGGCAATAACCCCCTGGCTCAGGGCTTCCCAAAAGATGGAGATCATCGGGACCACCAGCAGCAGGAAGGAGACCAGCGCGCCCACGCCAATCAGCAGCCATTTACCCCAGTTCACTGGCTGACGCTCAGCGTGATTAATCTGCGAAATCTCCGCCATTAGTGGCCTCCTAAGCGACGGCCAAAGCGGCTCTGCAAGGTGTTAATCGCGAACAGCAACAGCAGCGAAGCGGCCATGATGACCGAGGCGATAGCACTGGCCGCCGGGTAATCAAACTCTTGCAGGCGAACAAAAATCATCAGCGAGGTGACTTCGGTTTTCCACGCGATGTTACCCGCAATAAAGATAACCGCACCAAACTCACCCAGGCTGCGCGTGAACGATAACGCCGTGCCCGCTAACAGCGCGGGCGCCACCTCTGGCAGCACCACACGGCGGAAACTTTGCCACGGTGTCGCACCCAGCGTTTCAGCCGCTTCTTCATATTCCGGGCCTAACTCTTCCAGTACCGGCTGCACCGTACGCACCACAAACGGGATGCTGGTAAAGGCCATCGCCACTGCAATGCCCAGCCAAGTGTAAGAGACTTTGATATCGAAATGGGCCAACCATTGACCATACCAACCACTCACCGAGAACAGCCCCGCCAGCGTCAGGCCAGCGACAGCAGTAGGCAGTGCAAACGGCAGATCCATCAAGCCATCCAGCAATGCGCGGCCAGGGAAACGGTAACGGGTCAGAATCCATGCCATTAACATGCCAAAGAACGCATTGAAAATGGACGCCACACCCGCCGACAACAGCGTGACTTTATAAGCCGCAATCAGCTGTGGATTGGTGACCACATCCCAATACTGCGCCAGTGTCATGTTGGATAACTGCATCAGCAGCGCGCTGATTGGCAACAGCAGGATCAGGCAGGTAAATAGCAGGCTGGTGCCGAGGCTGAGACCAAACCCCGGCAGCACGCGCTTTTGCGCTAAGGCAAACATCAACCGCGCCCCGCTGCCAGTAATTTATCCAGCTCACCGCCGCTGGCAAAATGGGTTTTCATCACGTTATCCCAGCCGCCAAAGGCATCCTGCACATTAAACAGCGCGGTCTGCGGGAAGCGGTCTTTCTGTTCCGCCATCAGCTGTGGATTGTTCACGCGATAATAGAAACCGGTAATGATTTTCTGCGCCTCAGGGGAATAGAGGAAATTCAGGTAGGCTTTTGCCGCGTCTGCGGTGCCGTTGTGCTCGACGTTTTTGTCGACCCACGCCACCGGAAACTCCGCCAGAATATTGGTCTTAGGCACAATGACTTCGTAGTCATCTTTGCCGTATTGATTGCGGATGTTGTTCACTTCCGATTCGAAGCTGATCAGCACATCCCCTAAACCGCGTTCGGCGAAGGTGGTCGTCGCGCCACGGCCGCCGGTATCAAACACTTCGACGTTTTTCAGGAATTTCGTCATAAAGGCTTCGGTTTTGGCTTTATCTTTACCATCCGCCTGATCGGCAGCGCCCCAGGCCGCCAGATAGGTATAGCGACCATTACCGGAGGTTTTCGGGTTCGGGAACACCAGCTTCACATTATCGCGCGCCAAATCCGACCAATCGTGGATTTGCTTAGGATTACCCTTGCGCACCAGAAACGCCATGGTGGAGTAGAACGGTGAGCTGTTGTTCGGCAGACGGGTTTGCCAGTCAGCCGGGATCAGGTTGCCTTTGTCATGCAGCACCTGCACGTCAGTGACCTGATTGTAGGTCACCACATCCGCGCGCAGCCCTTGCAGAATAGCCAGCGCCTGTTTTGATGACCCGGCATGCGATTGTTTAATCGTCAGCTTTTCATTGGGATGTGCTGCATTCCACTGTTGTTCAAATGGCGCATTCAGGGCAACAAACAGCTCGCGCGAGACATCATAAGAGCTGTTCAACAACTCTGTTGCCTGCGCTGCACCGGCTAACGCCAGTGACAAGGCGATTCCGCTCATCCATTTTTTCGCAATCGGAAGTGTCATGCTGCACCCTGCTAGTCGGCGAAATCGCCAATGCCATTAGATGCTGTCAGTGTATTTATAACTCAGGGCAAACCAGTAACGGTTTTATATATCGTTTGGGGATTTCAAAGTCTAAAAAGGCATAAGACGGCGGGAGAGTTTATGCCAAGAGCGGGATTAACCGTGAGCGGCGCAGAGGGCCGCTCACCCGCCTGTTACAGCGCTTGTAATGCGTCCAGTGAAGGCGCGAAGAAGTAGCTGCCGGTGACCGGTTTGGTGAAACGCAGCATCGCATCCATCTTGCCATCGCGCTCACCGAACATGCTCAGCAACTGCTGCTCGATGTTATAGAGGCGGTTGCAATAGGAGATGAAGTACAGCCCGTGCGTGCCGCTGGCGGTGCCGTACGGCAAGCTCTGGCGCAGGATTTTCAGCCCTTTGCCCTCTTCTTTCAGATCAACGCGGCTCAGATGTGAGGTCACGGGACGTTGATCACCAGGTAACTCCTCGTTATCCACTTTGGTGCGACCCATAATCGCTTCCTGTTTCTCTACCGCCATGCGGTTCCACAGTTTGAGATTGTGTTCCCAGCGTTGAGTGAACACGTAACTGCCGCCCGCATCCGGTCCCTCGGCGATAATCGCCACCTGCTGACGTGCTTCGCCCTGCGGGTTTTCGGTGCCATCAACAAAGCCCGACAGATCGCGATCTTCAACCCAACGGAAGCCGTGCGTCTCTTCTTCAATCACGACCGCATCAGCAAAGGCGGCGAGTGCGGCCTGCGCCAGCGAGAAGTTCACGTCATGACGTAACGATTGGATATGGATGAGCAAATCACGCTGGGTCGCAGGCGCAATACCTTTACCCAGTGGCGCGAAAGCTTTCAATTCCGACGCGGAAGAGGCACCTTGCAGGTCACGCCACAACGCATCACCAAAGGCGATCACCGCGCCCAATCCGGCATCGGCAAATTTCTGTTGTAGCGCTTCGAGTTGCTGCAGAAATGATTTGCTGCCCTGACGCAGCGCATTGAGGTCACCCGTGACGCGGGCTTCAAGCCAAATGGCGAAACGGCGGTGTTCCAGCAGGATCCCGCTCTGAAATTGAGACATTGCACTGCTCTCCGGCATGATGAGTTAAGACGTTTTTTTCGCCTGTATCATACCGGAAAGCCACACTGAGGTTGTGCGTTAACGCAACTTTTTTTCGCTTAGCGCTGCCAAACGATCTTGCTGATTTTCCAGCTTTTTAAGGTATCGTCAGCGGGCATCAAACCCTCGGGGCCGTGTCCTTCTCCGCTATAGACATAGGAGATGTGCTGGCTACCCGGCGCACGGCATTCCACATCGCGCGCATCTAATCCCGAGACCAGTTTGCAGTTATCGAAGGCTTTACTGAATTTGTCGCTAAACAGATCGCCGATTTTGCTGCCATCAGCGCTTTTGGCTGCCGTGTCCAAGACTTCAATGCGCTCTACGCTGCTTTGACCATTGATCACCAGCTTCAGTTTGCCGTCATCCAATGCCTGCCAGAAATCCACCACCTGACCATTTTGCGTGCGCATCCCCTGACGCAGTTGGTAATCGTTGTTCAGCGCTTTACCAATCGCCGCTTCCGACATCGCCGTGGTGCTGCTGAGTCCAGCCACACCCTGCTCGGTCACGGTTAACGAACCGCCAAACCAGTTCATTGGATTCAGTGCCGACCAGTGATAGCTCAGCGGATTATACCAATGGGTTTCGCTCGCGCTGGAGGCGGAAGAGGAACCTGAACTGGCGCATCCTGCCAGAATCATGGCGCTGACCAGCAGTGCGGGACGAACAACTTTCATGAATACTCCTTGATCTTCTGTGCCGATTGGCGTGCCTGTTGGAGTCGCTAATCGGCAAAAAGTTTATTCGAGATGCAGATGTTCCGGCAGAAAACAGTCGCGCAAGCGCTGATGGGTTTGCAGCCAAATCAACGCCAGCAGATCAAACAGCGTTAAAAGTAGCGGCCACGGAGCGTCCGGAAAAGCGCCCTGTATCAGCCCATAGCCTTGCGACAACAGACTGATCAATAACGACACACTCAGCACCTGCCGCCCACTCTGCCACAGGCGCGGCCAGCGTTGGCGATAGCCGGTCAGCAGCAAACCCGCTGCCGCTGGAATGCCCAGCGCCAATCCAATCCAAAAGCTCTGACGGTCGGGATAGAACAGCGCCAGCAGATCGTTACCCTGTTGACGGGACGCGCCCGCCATCACCAGTAACAGCCAGGTGCGCGCCTGCAATAACAGAATCAGCCAGAAAAGAAACGGCAGCCGTAGCTGCCCTTTTGCATCGTATTCGTCTGGCAAATATTTCAGCCCCATCATCGGCGGCTTAATACTCGCGGTCTTCGATTAAACGTTTACCCAGTAACACCGAGTCCACAGGCTCGTAATCGAGCTTTTCGTAGAAGGCGAGCACCTGGTCATTTTCTTCACGCACCATCAGATTGATTTTCGGACAGCCGCGCGCGATTAATTTCTTCTCCAGGCGATTCATTAAGGCATTCGCAAAGCCGCGCCCTTGATAATCGGGGTGCACCGCCAGATAGTAGACCGATCCGCGATGGCCATCGTAACCGCCCATCACCGTGCCGACCACTTCGCCGCCCACTTCCGCCACCAGAAACAGTTCGGGATCGTGGTTCATTTTACGTTCGATATCCAGTTCCGGATCGTTCCACGGACGTAACAGATCGCAACGCTCCCAGAGCGTGATCACTTCTTCAAAATCTTCCTGGCGGAATGAGCGGATTTCCATCGGCGTTACCCTGCTGTTAGGCACAATTCGCTGATTATCACGCATTCTTTGCCAGGCGCAACCCTCACGCCGCGCAACGGCGGAAAAAAACGGCTAAATTGCTGTTAGTACCGTGTAATACAAAGTAATGCGCTGAAATGGTTGTGAAGTCGCCGCAGGGCAATTGTTACGATATAACACTGGGCAGGATTTCCTGTCAGGGACACTATTATGAATAAAATTTCACTGCTGAAGCGCCTTACCAATCGCCGCCAGCTGATTCTTTCTGGCCTTGCGCTGGCGGTGCTGTCACCCCGTGCGGTGATGGCAAAAGAAGAGAGCGCCGATTTGCGCGTCAGCAAAGGTCACACACCGCCTAAACCGGCGACTAACGGTAAACGCATCGTGATGATCGATCCCGGTCACGGCGGCATTGATTCGGGCGCGGTTGGCGAAGAGGGCTCGGAAGAGAAACATATCGTTCTGGCAATTGCCAATACTGTGCGCACGCTGCTGCAAAATCACCCTAAAGTGGAAGTGCGACTGACGCGAGAAAGCGATCACTTTATTCCGCTCTATCAACGCGTCGAAATCGCGCATCAGCACGGCGCCAATCTTTTCATGTCGATCCACGCTGACGGCTACACCAGCCCGGATGCCAATGGCGCGTCAGTATTCGCGCTGTCGAACCGCGGTGCCAGTAGCGCCATGGCGCGCTACATGTCGCAGCGCGAAAACGATGCCGATAAAGTCGGTGGCGCGGAAGTGCAGGAGAAAGATAACTATCTGAATCAGATTCTGTTCGATCTGGTCCAGACCGATACCATCCGCAATAGCCTGACGCTGGGCAAACACGTATTGGATCAAATTCGCCCGGTGCATCATCTGCACAGTCAGCATACCGAACAGGCCGCGTTTGCCGTGTTGAAGTCGCCCTCGATTCCGTCAGTGCTGGTCGAAACCTCCTTTATTACCAACCCGCGTGAGGAGCAACTGCTGGGTACCACTGCCTTCCGCCAGAAGATCGCCAGCGCGATTGCCGACGGTATCGTCAATTACTTCAACGAGTACGATCGTCGCCAGGCGTAGCGCTGTCCTGTGATAGAATCGCGGCAAATTTCCGGAACGAGTGACTCATGAGCAATCCCGATATTTCCCGCGTCAAAGCGTTTTTACTGACGCTGCAGGATGAAATTTGCGCCCAGCTGGCAGCAGCCGATGGCACAGCGACCTTCGCCGAAGATGACTGGCAGCGCCCAGGTGGCGGTGGCGGACGCAGTCGCGTACTGCGCAACGGCGCGGTGTTTGAGCAGGCAGGCGTGAACTTCTCTCACGTACACGGTGATCAGATGCCCGCCTCCGCCACTGCGCACCGCCCCGAACTGGCCGGCCGCAGCTTTGAAGCCATGGGCGTGTCACTCGTTGTGCACCCGGAAAACCCGTACATCCCAACCAGTCACGCCAACGTGCGTTTCTTCATTGCTGAGAAGCCGGGTGCCGATCCGGTGTGGTGGTTCGGCGGCGGTTTCGATCTCACTCCGTATTACGGTTTTGAGGAAGATGCGCTGCACTGGCATCAGACCGCCTTCGACCTGTGCCAACCATTCGGTGAAGACGTCTATCCGCGCTACAAAAAATGGTGTGATGACTATTTCCACCTCAAACATCGTAACGAGCAGCGTGGCATTGGCGGGCTGTTTTACGATGACCTGAATACGCCAGACTTTGATCACTGCTTCGATTTTATGCAGGCGGTGGGCAAAGGATATCTGGATGCCTATTTACCGATCGTCGCCAAGCGCAAAGCGCTGCCGTGGGGCGAGCGCGAGCGCCAGTTCCAGCTCTATCGCCGCGGGCGTTATGTCGAATTCAATCTGGTGTGGGATCGCGGCACGCTGTTCGGCCTGCAAACCGGCGGCCGCACCGAATCGATTTTGATGTCGATGCCGCCACTGGTGCGCTGGGAATATGATTACCAAACCGAAGCCGGCACGCCGGAAGCAGCGCTTTACAGTGATTTCTTGCCGGTGAAGGATTGGCTGGGATTGGGTGAATAGTTCTTTTGCAGGAAAGCACAAATGTTGATGGCCTTAGCCCCTCTGCTGCTGCAAGGGCTATCCGCAGCGCTGAGGCTTTTACGTTGGGCCAGGAGGTTCACGCAGGGATGCGTGAATCAGTTCGGGGCCGACCAGGGATGGTCGATCCCCGAACGATCCGTAGGCACAACGTGGAAGCCGAGGGCACCGCGTTAGCGGCGCGAGGACTGCCCGGCAGTAGCAGTGGGGCTAAGGCCCACACCAACCCCCTCCTAACTTTTAGCCCTTAGCCCTTAGCCCTTAGCCCTTAGCCACGTCATCACATCACAACGGCTCGGTTTGCGCCTCCACCACCGCTAATGCCACCATATTCACAATGCGCCTCACCGATGCAATCCGCGTCAGCACGTGCACCGGCTTGCTAATCCCCATCAATACCGGCCCGACCGTCACCCCTTCCGAACAGGACACGCGCAGCAGGTTATAGCTGATGCGCGCCGCTTCCACGTTCGGCATAATCAGCAGATTCGCGGTGCCTTTCAGCGGGCTGTCGGGCATCAGTTCACGCCGGATACTCTCCACCAACGCCGCATCACCGTGCATCTCACCGTCGATCTCCAGTTCCGGCGCACGGCTTTGAATCAGCGCCAACGCCTCGCGCATTTTACGCGCCCCTGGCGCATTAGACGTGCCAAAGCTGGAGTGCGACAGCAGCGCCACGCGCGGTTCAATACCAAAGCGACGCACCGTTTCGGCCGCCAGCAGTGTGATATCCGCCAGCTGTTCCGCACTGGGATCTTCATTCACATAGGTATCTGCAATAAAAGTGTTACCGCTCGGTAGCAGTAGCGCGTTCATTGCCCCAGCGACTTTCACGTCGTCGCGGAAACCAAACACCTTCTCCACCACATCGTAATGCTCGCGGTAATCGCCAATGGTGCCGCAAATCAACGCGTCGGCTTCGCCACGATGCACCATGATCGCACCGATCAAGGTGGGATTGCCGATCACTGCCCGCTGGGCCGTTTCCGGAGTGACCCCGCGCCGTTTCATGATCTGGTAATACTCGTTCCAATACTCTTTAAAGCGCGGATCGGACTCATTGTTGACGATCTCAAAATCCTTGCCCGTTTCAATCTTCAACCCTTGCTTCTGGATACGCATCGCAATCACGTTTGGACGACCAATCAGAATCGGCTTCGCCAGCCCCAGCGACACCAGCTCCTGTGTCGCATGCAGCACGCGCACCTCCTCTCCTTCCGCCATCACCACGCGCTTCGGATCTTTGCGTGCCTGCGAGAAAATCGGCTTCATAAACAGGTTGGTTTTATACACAAACTCGGTGAGCTGCTCGCGATAGGCATCAAAGTCAGCGATGGGCCGGGTCGCTACGCCGGACTCCATCGCCGCTTTCGCCACAGCAGGCGCGATCTGCACAATCAAACGCGGATCGAACGGTTTCGGGATCAGATATTCCGGTCCAAAACTCAGATCCTGATCATCATAGGCGGAGGCCACCACATCGCTCTGCTCGGCCTGCGCTAAGGCCGCAATCGCCTGCACCGCCGCCAGTTTCATCTCTTCATTAATGGCCGTCGCGCCAACGTCCAACGCCCCGCGGAAAATAAACGGGAAACACAGCACGTTGTTCACCTGATTCGGGAAATCCGAGCGTCCGGTGCAGATAATCGCATCCGGTCGAACCTCTTTCGCCAGCGGCGGCATGATCTCTGGTTCAGGATTGGCGAGCGCCAGAATCAGCGGGTTCTGCGCCATTTTCTTCACCATCTCTGGCGTCATCGCTTTCGGACCCGAGCAGCCGAGGAAGATGTCCGCACCGGCAATCACTTCATCCAGCGTACGCGCGCCTTTATCTTCTATGGCGTACTCGGCTTTGGTCGGCGTCATATTGGGTTCACGATCGCGGTAAATCACCCCTTTGGAATCGCACACCACAATGTTGTGCTTCTGCATGCCGAGCGCCACCAGCAAATTCAGGCAGGCAATGGCTGATGCGCCCGCCCCAGACACCACTAGCCGCACATCTGAGATGGCCTTTTTCACGATGCTCAAACCATTGAGCACCGCCGCAGTACAGATGATCGCCGTCCCGTGCTGATCGTCGTGAAACACCGGAATCTTCATGCGCTCGCGCAATTTCTGCTCAATGTAAAAGCACTCTGGCGCTTTGATATCTTCGAGGTTGATGCCGCCAAAGGTCGGCTCCAGCGCGGCAATCACCTCAATCAACTTATCCGGGTCCAGCTCATCCACTTCGATATCGAACACATCAATGCCGGCGAATTTCTTGAACAATATCCCTTTGCCTTCCATCACCGGCTTACCGGCCAGCGCACCGATATTGCCGAGACCGAGCACTGCCGTTCCGTTCGAAATCACCGCCACCAGATTGCCGCGTGCGGTGTATTTGTGCGCCGCCAGCGGATCGGCAGCAATCTCGAGGCAAGGTGCCGCCACACCCGGCGAATAGGCCAGCGCTAAATCACGCTGCGTCGCCAGCGGTTTGGTGGGGGAAACCTGAATTTTTCCGGGAGTGGGATATTGGTGGAAATCGAGCGCGCTTTGCTTGAGTTGATCGTCCATTTGGCATCCTTTGGCACGGCTGAAAAACCACCAGTATAGGAATCTGCGGCACAAAAGAGGGTGAAGGCGCTCAAAGAACGAGGGCACAGATTGCCACGGCTTCGCCTGCGGCTTTGGCGCAGCCTGCTATCCTTAATGATGGCAAAACACGTAGCTGAACCGATCAGGCACCCCCTTCCGTGACAGATGCCCTTCAGCGCCACAATCAGAGAAAACGCATTTTCTTCGTGCAACGTCTGTAGCACTGTGTTGAGCCACGACTCAACAGGAAAGGGCACGACTCGTTTGCCCACATTATTGCTAATCAAGGAGTTAAGCGATGAACCAGCTAGATGCATTGAAACAGTTCACCACCGTGGTGGCGGACAGCGGCGACATCGAATCTATTCGCCATTATCATCCGGAAGACGCAACAACTAACCCCTCTTTAATTCTGAAAGCCTCCGGTCTTGACGCTTACAAACATCTGATTGATGACGCTATCGACTATGCGAAAAAACAGGGCGGCAGCAAAGAGACGCAAATCATTAACGCCAGCGATAAAGTGGCCATCAACCTCGGTATGGAAATTCTGAAAAGCGTACCGGGCCGTGTTTCGACCGAAGTGGATGCGCGCCTCTCCTTCGATCGTGGCATGTGTGTCACTAAAGCTGAAAAACTGGTGCGGATGTACGAAGAGAACGGCATTGATCGTTCACGCATCCTGATCAAACTGGCCTCAACCTGGGAAGGGATCAAAGCCGCTGAAGAACTGGAGAAAAACGGCATCCAATGTAACCTGACGCTGTTGTTCTCTTTTGCGCAGGCGCGTGCCTGTGCCGAAGCAGGCGTGTTCCTGATCTCCCCGTTTGTCGGCCGCATTTATGACTGGTACAACTCACGTAAACCGCTGGACCCGTATGTGGTGGATGAAGATCCGGGCGTGAAATCCGTGCGTCGTATCTACGACTACTACAAAAAACATCGTTACAGCACCGTGATCATGGGAGCCAGCTTCCGTAAGGTTGAGCAGATTCAGGCACTGGCTGGCTGCGACCGCCTGACCATCTCCCCTAACCTGCTGGAAGAGCTGGCAAACAGCGATGCACCGCTGGAACGTAAGCTGGAGCCTTCAACTGAAGGCTTCCATCAGCCTGCTCCGCTCTCTGAAGCCGAGTTCCGCTGGGAACATAACCAGGATCCGATGGCAGTGGAAAAACTGTCTGACGGCATCCGTCAATTCGCCATTGACCAGCAGAAGCTGGAAGATGTGCTGGCATCACGCCTGTAAATCACCAAACTTCTCACGCCGGACGGGCGTCTGCCCGTCCGCTATTGCCCAATCACAAGGGAGTACCCTATGTCTTCACGCAGAGAGTTGGCTAACGCGATTCGTGCTTTGAGTATGGATGCGGTACAGAAAGCAAATTCCGGTCACCCCGGTATGCCGATGGGAATGGCTGATATCGCCGAAGTCCTTTGGCGCGACGTTCTCAAACACAATCCCAACAATCCGGCGTGGGCTGACCGCGACCGCTTTATCCTCTCCAATGGCCACGGTTCGATGCTGCTTTACAGCCTGCTGCACCTCACCGGTTACGACCTGCCGATGGAAGAGCTGAAAAACTTCCGCCAGCTGCATTCCAAAACGCCTGGCCATCCGGAAATTGGCTATACGCCAGGCGTGGAAACCACCACCGGTCCGTTGGGACAGGGTTTGGCCAATGCGGTGGGCATGGCCATTGCCGAGCGCACCCTGGCGGCGCAGTTTAACCGTCCCGGCCACGATATCGTCGATCACTACACCTATGTGTTTATGGGCGATGGCTGTTTGATGGAAGGCATTTCACATGAAGTCAGCTCACTGGCCGGCACCCTCGGCCTCGGCAAACTGATTGGTTTCTACGATCATAACGGCATCTCGATTGATGGTGAAACCGAAGGCTGGTTCACCGATGACACGCATAAACGTTTCGAAGCCTACAACTGGCACGTGGTTGGCAGTGCGGAAGGCATTGATGGCCACGATCCTGAAGCCATTGCGGCGGCGATCAAAGAAGCGCAGAGCGTCACCGACAAGCCTTCGCTGATCATCTGTCGTACGGTGATTGGTTTCGGTTCGCCGAACAAAGCCGGTAAAGAAGAGTCACATGGCGCCGCGCTGGGCGAGCAGGAAGTGGCGTTGACGCGCCAAAAACTCGGCTGGCATCATCCGCCGTTTGAAATCCCGAAAGAGATTTATCAGCAGTGGGATGCCAAAGAAGCCGGCAGCCAGCGTGAGAAAGCCTGGGATGAGAAGTTTGCTGCTTATAAAGCCGCACACCCGGACCTCGCCGCCGAGTTCAGTCGTCGTCTGGACGGGGGGATGCCGGCGAAATGGAGTGAGGCGACTCAGGCGTTTGTGGAAGATCTCCAGGCCAATCCGCAAAAAATCGCCAGCCGTAAAGCGTCGCAGAACACGCTGGAAGTGTACGGCAAACTGCTGCCAGAGTTGTTAGGTGGCTCGGCTGACCTTGCGCCGAGTAATCTCACCATCTGGTCAGGTTCGAAATCGATTAAAGAAGACATCGCCGGAAACTATATACATTACGGCGTGCGCGAATTTGGTATGACGGCGATTGGTAATGGCCTGGCGCATCACGGCGGCTTCATTCCGTACACCGCCACCTTCCTGATGTTTGTTGAATACGCGCGTAATGCGGTGCGTATGGCGGCGCTGATGAAGGCTCGCCAGGTGCTGGTCTATACCCATGACTCGATTGGCCTGGGCGAAGATGGCCCAACCCACCAGCCGGTTGAACAACTCGCCAGCCTGCGCGTGACGCCAAATATGAGCGTCTGGCGTCCGTGCGATCAGGTGGAAACTGCCGTGGCCTGGAAAGCCGCTGTTGAGCGCCACCATGGCCCGACCGCGCTGATTCTGTCGCGTCAAAATCTGCTGCAGCCAGAGCGCAGCAAAGCACAGGTAGCGGATATCGCCAAAGGCGGCTATGTGTTGCAGGATTGTGCGGGAACGCCAGAAGCGATCATCATCGCCACCGGATCTGAGATTGAAATCGCGCTGGGCGCAGCCGATAAACTCGGGGCCAGCGGTCACAAGGTGCGCGTGGTGTCCCTGCCCTGCACCGACGTGTTTGACAAGCAGGATGCCGCCTACCGTGAATCGGTGCTGCCTTCCGGCGTTAAAGCGCGTGTGGCGGTAGAAGCGGGTATTGCCGATTACTGGTTCAAGTATGTCGGTCTGGATGGCGCGATTGTCGGTATGACCACTTTTGGTGAGTCTGCGCCGGCAGGCAAGCTGTTCCCGGAATTTGGCTTTACGGTGGAGAATATCGTGAGCCATACCGAAGCATTACTCAAGCCGCACTAATCGATTCGGCCCTGCGTCTTTTGGCGTGAGGGCCGTTTTTTGATCACAGCCTGATACAGAAAAAAATCCTGCCTTCCCTCTTCACGCCTCGCACAAACTGATTACTATAAGCTTTCCTCCGAATCCTGTTGCGGACGCTTTCCCGTTGAAAAAACGTACTCCTTTTTTACTGGCCTTAATGGTTTCAGTGCTTCCATTAAAAAGCATGGCGCAGACGGTAGCCGATCCGCTGCTGGCCTCACAGATCGTTGATCGTTATGCCGAGCATATCTTCTATGGCAGCGGCGCAACCGGCATGGCGCTGGTGGCGATTGATGGCAATCAGCGCGTATTTGCTAGCTTTGGCGATACCAGCCCTGGCAATAACGTGCGCCCTCAGCTCGATTCAGTGATTCGCATCGCCTCGCTCAGTAAATTGATGACCAGCGAAGTGATGGTCAAAATGGCGGAACGTGGGCAGATTCGCCTTGATGACCCGTTAAGCAAGTATGCTCCGGCTGGCGCACGCGTCCCAAATTACAACGGTCAGCCGATTCGCCTGATCAACCTCGCCACTCATACCGGTAGCCTGCCGCGTGAACAGCCGGGCGGCAAACCGCATCGTCCGGTGTTTGTCTGGCCAACCAAAACCGATCGCTGGCAGTGGCTGCAGGGTGCACAACTGAAAGCCACGCCAGGAACACAGGCCTCCTACTCCAATCTCGGCTTTGATCTGCTCAGTGATGCGCTGGCTAAAGCGGCAGGCACGCCTTATCCCGCCCTGCTGCAACAGCTGGTGACGCGTCCGCTGGGAATGAAAGACACCACCTTTACGCCATCCCCCGATCAGTGCCAGCGCCTGATGATCCCTGAGAAAGGGGCCAGTCCGTGCAATAACACGCTGGCAGCGATTGGCAGCGGTGGCGTGTATTCAACGCCAGATGATATGGGCCGCTGGATGCAGCAATTTCTCAACTCGGCGGTTAATCACCGCACGCCGCAGGTTGATCGTCTGCAAACGCTGATCTATCGCCGAGATCAGCTGACCAAAGTGGAAGGTATGGATGTACCTGGTCGTGCCGATGCCTTAGGCATGGGCTGGGTCTATATGGGGCCAAAAGAGGGACGTCCAGGGATTATCGAAAAAACCGGCGGCGGCGGCGGCTTTATTACTTACATGGCGATGGTGCCACAGAATAACGTCGGGGTATTTGTGGTGGTGACGCGTTCACCGCTGTCACGCTTCACTCCGATGAGCGATGGCGTGAATAACCTGCTGGCGGAGTTGGTGGGCAATCAAAATGGTTCGCCGATGACGGTTAACGCCATCCGTTAAATCATGAGGCGTTGCGGCCGCCATCAATGGCGGCCCTGCATGGATAGAGGGCGCCTTGATGCGCACTCAGCAGCCAGCGCGCCATTAATCCGACTGAACGGCATTCTGAGTTTGGCTGACCCACAGCGTGGGCCAATGATCACTGCTATGCCATGCGTCACAAGTTTTCTCTTCAGCATACTCTGCCAGCACAAAGTCATTTCCGTCGTACTGCCAACGCGTGGCGACACCACAATCTCCCAGACCGCGGCCTTTACTGAAGGTGTAAAGCAAACCGCTGCTGGCATCGAATTCAGCATTCACCAACTCCATCTGATTGTCACTGCGTCCTGGTGGCGTGAATGGCAAGGTCAACGTCAGCCCGCGCGCCACGTAAGGCTGGCTACGCGTCACCTCAAAGGCCAAATCAATCACGTTATAGGCACCGGCTTCACAACTGATTAAAAGCAGCGCTTTGGTGTCGGTGAGCGGCGCCACACTCACTTCTCGCCTGAGCGGATCGAGTGAACAGTTGTCGGTGTTAACCCGCCAGGTACCGTAATCAATTAGACCGCTGGTTTCTTCCTGAGTTAACGGCGCTGGCTGCGGTAAGGGAGCGGGCAGTTGCGGTACCTGCGGCGCAGGGGGAACGTCCGATGGCGCGCGATCGCCCCGCTTCACCCAGGCACTGGCACCATTTACCCGCCCCTGAACGTCATCCATCAAGAATAGCGCCGCTTTCATGCCGCTGAGTGGGATAGTGGCTTTAGCCTGATAGGTCAGTTGCAGAGTATGGGCATCCAGCGTTTGCGCAAGAAATTCGTCGATGGCAATGGCATTACTGGTTGCAAGATGATGTGGCTCGACGCTCCAGTGTTTGAGGTCCGGCGTCAGGCGACGCTGATCCAGCAGCAAATTATCCTTTAACGATCCGCCGGGCAGCTCTCCACTGTACGCGCTGCCGTAATCAATACGCAGCAGCGGGCGATCGTTAACACCAGCGCCGCGTGATAGGGTCATCACTAATCCGTTGTCTCCCGGAAAGCTGCGTGCCACGCAAAAAGCCGCGTTGTTACAGGTGAGCTGCCAGTCAGAAAATGACTTTTGCAGTGGCTCAGCCTGAACGCACGCGACAAACACAAAAGGTAATAAAAGCAGCGATTTCATCCAATAAGACATCAAAAAAAAGGTCCCCAAATTCCTTGAAAAGAAATCATAGCGTAACGGAAAGGTTATCAGCAGGCCGAAACTGTGACCTGGCCCTAAAAGCGGTACTCACTGCTGAAAAAGCCGTCGCCTGAGGGCGATCTGAGGCTGGAGAAACAAGAATTCCATCATCCGTTTCGACTGATTTCCGCTCAATCGGATTCGTCGGACTATGGCGTCATGTTTGTCTGAAAGCGTGTGTCTGGGTAAGACCTCCGTCCGCTCGACGTCATGCCGTCATGCCGTCAGGGCGTCATGCCGTCAAAGAGGGTATGACTAAAAACAATTTAGCGCACATCACAATTCGGTCAAATACACACAAACGGTCACATTCGGTCATGATAAGGTGTTTTCATACGGTAATAATTGTTTCCTACCGATCCCTCGATTTAGCGCTAACACGCGTATTTATGTGAATAAAATCTCTATTACATGAAAAATAGATATCTCATTTACATAAAAATTTGATCCATATCACTCTAACGTCGCCGGGCATTTTGACCACTGCGGACTCGTGCGCAGTCCACATTTTCCCGCTGCGGTATCCAGTACTTTATAGCCATCGGAGGGAAGTCATGTTGCCGATTGAAAGACAGCAGCGAATTATTGACGAACTAAATTTAAATGGTCGGGTTATTGTCGCTGAATTAGTCACGTTGTGTCAGGTTTCGCAAGAAACCATTCGCCGTGATTTAACTCAACTGGAGAAACGTGGGCTATTACAACGCAGCCACGGCGGTGCGGTACCAGCAAAACGACAAGCCGCTAACATTCAGGGGAATACGAGGGGTGTTAACGAGTATGAATTATCTTTCCGCCAGCGCATGAATGAACATGTAGATGCAAAGATGGCGATAGCCAAACGTGCACTCGATTTCATCAGCCCCGGCGATTGTATATTATTCGACAGTAGCACCACTTGCTGGTATTTAGCGCGACAGCTACCAGATATTGAATTAACGGTGTTAACCAACTCTATCAGAATTGTGCAAACCCTTGCGGCGCGGGGAAGTATCCGCACCATCTGTCTGGGGGGAGAATATTCTGACCGTTATGAAGATTTCCACGGTGTTGTCGCTGAGCAGCCTTTACGGGAATTTCAGATTAATAAAATCTTTTTTTCCTGTAGCAGTTTAGGCAATGACGGTTATTTACGTGAAGGTAACGAAAACAACGCACATTTAAAACAACAGATGCTACTGGCAGCAGAAAGAAAACATCTGCTGCTGGACGCCAGTAAATTCCTGCGGCCCTCATTCGCGCGTATTTGTCATTATCGCGATGTGGACTTTCTCATCACTGACCAATTAAAAGACAAAGAGCTGGAACAAGAATTAGCCTGGAACGGCGTCAATATTATTGATTGCTCGCAGCGCAATAATTCAATGCAGCTAATAAAAAATTAATCCGGAGTCTTTATGAAAAAACATCTTATCGCCTGTTCTCTGCTTGCCCTGTTTGCCGCCACCGGCGCGCACGCTGCTGACAAATTACGCATGGGCATCGTGGTGAAAATTGGCGGTATTCCGTGGTTTAACGCCATGGAAGCGGGCATCAAAAGTGAAGCGGCAAAACGCGGCATTGATGCATGGATGGTGGGCCCAACCGCCGCCGACCCTGCGCTGCAGGTGCGTGCGATTGAAGATTTGATTGCGCAGAAAGTCGACATCATCGGCGTGGTACCGAATGACCCGAAAGTGCTGGAGCCGGTGCTGAAACGTGCGCGTGAAGCTGGCATTCAGGTTATCACCCACGAATCACCGGATCAGAAAGGCGCCAACTGGGACTTCGAACTGGTAGATGCCCCGACGCATGGCATCAACCATATGAAAGCACTGGCGAAATGCATGCATGAAGAAGGCAAATACGCCATGTACGTTGGCAGCCTGACTGTGCCATTGCACCAACAGTGGACCGATGCCGCGCTGAACTACCAGAAAGAGCACTATCCAAAAATGCAGATGGTGACCGACAAGTTCGGCGTGGGTGAATCGCTGGATGACTCCATCCGTACCACTAACGAACTGATGTCTAAGTACCCGGATCTGAAAGGCATTATGGCGTTTGGTTCACAGGGCCCAATCGGTGCCGGTCGTGCGGTGATGAACCGCAACAAGATTGATCAGGTGTGCGTGATTGGCGCCTTCAGCCCAGGCCAGGGGGCTTCTCTGGTGCAGCGTGGCGCAATCAAAGGCGGCTACATCTGGAACCCGCAAACCGCAGGCGAAGTGTTCGTGCGTATTGCCGACATGATGCAGAAGAAAGAACCCATCACCGATGGGATGACCATCGACGGTCTGGGCAAAGTGAAAGTTGACGAGGCGACCCACACCATCCTCGGCAACAACACCGAAAGTCTGGATAAAGAAAACCTGCCAAAACTGGTGAAAATGGGGCTGTAATGATGAAAGAGGTGATCCCACAGACGTTAATCGCGCTCGACAACCTGTCGAAAACTTTTGGTGGCAACCGCGCACTGAGCGATATCTCGCTGAGCTTACTGGCGGGCGAAGTGCACTGCCTGGCTGGCACCAACGGCTGTGGCAAGAGCACCTTGATCAAAGTGATTTCCGGGGTGCACGCCCCGGACAGCGGCAGCCGCATCACCCTGGGTGATGGTCCGACCTTCCCGCGTCTGACCACCCGTCAGGCGCGTGATTTCGGTATCCAGGTGATTTATCAGGATCTGTCGCTGTTCCCGAATTTGAGCGTAGCCGAGAACATCGCTTTTGAGCACAACCTCAATGGCCTGCTCGGCTGGCACCGCAAAGCCAAACTGCGTGAAACGGCAGCGCGTATTATTGAAGAGCTAAAGTTCGATCTCGATCTGGATGAAAAAGTCTCGGCGCTGTCGATTGCCGCACGTCAGCAGGTCGCGATTTGCCGTGCACTGGTCGCCGATGCGCGTCTGGTGATCATGGACGAACCGACGGCTTCTCTGACCCGCACCGAAGTGAACCAGCTGCTGCGCACCGTGCGCTATCTGAAAGACAAAAACATCTGCGTGGTGTTCGTCAGCCACCGTCTGGACGAGGTGCTGGAGATTTCGGATCGCGTCACGGTGATCCGCGACGGACGTAAAATGGGCTGCTGGCCCGCCAAAGAGATGACGCCGCATCATCTCACCGAACTGATGACCGGACTGAAACTCGATTATCAACTGAAAGCCCCCACGCGTAATGCCGACCGCGCCATTCTCGAAGTTGAGAATCTGACGCGTGCCGGTCAATATCACGACGTCAATTTCAAACTGTACCAGGGCGAAGTGCTGGGTCTGTGTGGCCTGCTCGGTTCGGGTCGTACCGAACTGGCGCTGTCACTGTTTGGCATGACCAAACCTGACAGCGGCAAAATCTGGCTCGACAGTAAGCCAGTACGTTTCCGCGGACATGAAGATGCCATCAAAGCCGGCATCGGTTATGTCTCTGAAGACCGCTTAACTCTCGGTCTGGTGCAGCAACAATCGGTGGCCGACAACATGGTGCTGCCGATCCTCGACAAGCTGCAAAACCGTTTTCACATCATCGACGAGTACCGCAAAAACAAGCTGATCCTGCAATGGATTCAACAGCTCGGTGTGCGCGTGGCCGATCCCAATCTGGCGATCTCCACCCTCTCCGGCGGTAACCAGCAAAAGATCGTGCTGGCAAAGTGGGTACTGACTCAGCCGCGCATTTTGATTCTCGACTCGCCGACCGTGGGCGTGGATGTCGGTGCTAAAGCCAGCATCTATCAGTTGATCCACGAGCTGGCGAAAGAAGGTCTGTCGATCATTCTGATTTCCGATGAAGTGCCAGAGGTTTGGTACAACTGCGACCGCATCCTGCACTTCCGTGATGGCACCGTTCATGCCGAATACCAACCCGATACCGTTGAGCAAGAACAGCTGGCGGAGGTGATCAATGCCTGATTTTTCTCGTTTACGCCCGCACTCCAGTCAAGGCTGGCTGGCGTGGGTACTGCTGGCTTTCATCCTGTTCTTCTCGGTAGCCAGCGATCAGTTCCTCTCGGTACAGAACCTGCTGGATCTGGCCGAAAGCTACGCGGTGACCGGTATTTTTGCCCTCGGCCTGTTTGTGGTACTGGTGACCGGCGGGATCGATATCTCCTTCGCCGCCGTGGCGTCGGTGGTGCAATACCTGATTGCTTCGCTGTTTGTACAGTTCCAGTTTGATAACGCGACACTGAGCATCTTACTGGCGATTGCCTGTGGCACCGCCTTTGGCGTGATTAACGCTCTGCTGATTACCTCGCTGCGCGTGGTGTCGATCATCATCACCATCAGTATGCAGTCGCTGCTGTTTGGCCTACTGATGTGGGTGACCGGCGGTAAGAGCCTTTATTCCCTGCCGGACTGGTGGATCACGCTGCGCAGCGTGCTGCCCTTCACCTGGCAAGGCAACAGCTTCCAGATTGGCCTCCCGCTGATCACCATGCTGGTGATTGCCGGACTGACCGCGCTGCTGCTCAACAAAACCAACCTCGGCCGCCAGCTGTATGCGGTGGGCGGCGATGCGGAATCCGCACGGCGTATCGGGATCCGCGTCGGTCTGATTCACGTCTTCGCTTACGGTTGGCTCGGTGCAATGGCGGCGATTGGCGGGCTGGTGCAGGTCTATCGCATGGGTGAAGTGGTGCCGAATGCCTTAGTCGGCGGCGAGCTGGATGTGCTGGCGGCCACGGTACTCGGCGGGGCCAGCCTGATGGGCGGTAAAGGCACGGTGAGCGGCACGCTGATGGGCGTGTTCCTGATCGCCATCCTGAAGAACGGCCTCAACCTGATTGGCGTTTCCAACTACTTCATGAACATCGTGGTAGGTGGCGTGATCATGGTGGCGATTGCCGTCACTCACTACAAAAAACGTAAAGAAACTGACGTCAGTTTCGTCTGACAGGAGCATTCACATGAAATCACTCTCTGCTCTGCGTCCGGACGGCACCAATATCGGCCTGATGCTGTTGATTGCGCTGGCGCTGGCGGTCTTCACCTTCATGCTGCCGGGCCGCTTTATGACCGACTCGACCTTTATGAGTATGGCGTTTCAGTTGCCGGAACTTGGCTTGCTGACGCTGGCGATGTTTATCGCCATCCTCAGCGGCGGCCTGAACCTGGCGATTATCGCCACCGCCAACCTGACCGCACTGTTTATTGCCTGGACGCTGATGAGCGCCCTGCCCGCTGATGCCGGCACCGGTCAGCAACTGCTGTGGCTGTTTATCGCTATCGTCGGCGCGATGCTGATTGCCGCTTTTATCGGTGTGATCACTGGCGTGATGGTGACGCGAATTGGTGCCCACCCCATTCTGGTGACGCTGGCGACCATGATGACGCTGAACGGCATCGGTATCTGGCTGACCAAAGGTGCGGCTGTCAGCGGCATGCCATCGGTGGTGCAAGCGCTGGGTTCCAACACGCTGTTGGGTATGCCGCTGCCGCTGTGGGTATTTCTGATTGCGGCCGCGCTTCTGGCGCTGTTCCTCGGCAAAACCCGCGCCGGTAAATGTATCTACATGGGCGGCAGCAACATCAACGCGACCTGGTTCAGCGGCATCAACACGCATCGCATGGTGGTGCTGGTGTACGTCATCTCCAGCCTGCTGTGCGTGTTAGCCGGATTGATCATGATGGCGCGCTTTAACTCAGCGCGTATGGGTTACGGCGATGCGTATCTGCTGCTGACCGTACTGGCGATTATTCTCGGCGGCACCGACCCGAACGGTGGCTTCGGCCGCGTCACGGGTGTGGTACTGGCGCTGATTGCCCTGCAAGTGCTCTCAACCGGTTTCAATCTGATGAACATCAGCCAGCACGTAAGCCTGGCGATGTGGGGCGCAGTGCTGATTGTGGTGTTGGCCTTCAAACAATTTAAAGCCCGTTTTAATGAACATCGTGCCGTCAAGCTGAGCAAGCTCGCTGCGGCCCTTAATCCTCTGACCGAAAAAAAGGAAGTCTAATGCGTATTCAAGTCTCCCCGTCGTTGATGTGTATGAATCTGATGGAGATCAAGCACCAGCTGGAAGTGCTGGACTCCCGCGCAGACTTCCTCCATATCGATATCATGGACGGTCACTACGTTAAGAACATCACGCTGTCGCCGTTCTTTATTGAGCAGATTCGCCCACACACCAAAGTGGCGCTGGATGTGCATTTGATGGTGGAACACCCGACCGACTTCATTGAAGTGATTGCCAAAGCGGGTGCCGACTACATCTGCCCACACGCAGAAACCATCAACCGCGATGCGTTCCGCGTGATCAACCTGATTCGCAGCTTTGGCAAGAAAGTCGGCGTGGTGTTGAACCCGGCCACACCGGTGTCGTTTATCCATCACTATATTCATCTGCTGGACAAAATCACCGTGATGACCGTGGATCCTGGCTATGCCGGACAGCCATTCATCCCGGAAATGGTAGCCAAAGTGCAGGAGTTGAAAGCCCTGAAGCAGCAGCATGGCCACAAATATCTGATTGAGATCGATGGTTCCTGCAACACGCGCACTTACAATACGCTGGTCGGTGCGGGTGCAGAAGTGCTCATCGTCGGTACCTCGGGCCTGTTTAACATCCATGACGATCTGGCAACGGCCTGGGACATGATGCGTGACAGCATTGATGAAGCTCAGGGCCTGGCGAAGGTATCCGCATGATTCCACGCTGGCTGGGTATCGACATTGGCGGCACCGGCACACGTCTGCAGCTGATGGAAGAGGGACGCATCTGGCCCAGCTTCCGCAAGGTGCCGACGGCCAGCTGGGCGCAGCAGCCCGACGCATTGACGGCACTCGGGCAGTTAATCAGTGAAACACTGGAGCAGCAACCGGTGAGCGGCGTGATGCTGGGATTGCCCGGCATACTGAGTCGTGATCGTCAGCAGGTGATTTCGCTGCCGTTTATTCAGGCGCTGGATCATCAGCCGGTGGCGGCGATCCTCACCGAACGTCTTGGCGTGCCGGTGGCGATGGATAAAGATGTTAACCATCTGATGATGTGGGATTTAATGCAGCTGGAGCAGTTGCCGGATATCGCGGTAGGTTTGTATCCCGGTACCGGCATGGGCAACAGCTTGTGGATTAATGGCCGCTTCTATCACGGCCAGCACGGCGGCGCGGGTGAATTGGGCCATGTGCCGATCGCCGGTAACGATCTGCCCTGCCCGTGCGGCAACCGGGGTTGTGCGGAGACGGTGACTTCGGGCAATTGGTTGAGTCACTGGGCTAAGGCTCACGTGCCGAATACCGATATGTCGGCGCTGTTTACGCAACATGGCGACCATCCGGAGTTGCAGGCCTTTGTTTATCGTCTGGCGCAGCTGATTGCCACCGAAATGAACATCCTCGATCCCGAATACCTGATTCTGGGTGGCGGAGTGCTGGCGATGGCGGACTTCCCGCTGGCGCAGTTACGCAGTCAGATTCAGCAGCATCTGCGTCCACCGGCCACACGTGACAATTTGAAGATCGTGTTTAGTCAATCCACCGATCACACCGGCTGTCGCGGTGCCTGTTTAGCCGCCGAACGCCTGTTCAGGAGTGCATGATGAAAGGAAAAGTGTGTGTGTTTGGCTCGTTTAACCTCGACGTCGTCGCGGTGATGAACCGTTTTCCAATGCCCGGTGAATCACTGACTGCGCACAACAGCATGATGGGACCGGGTGGCAAAGGAGCCAACCAGGCCACGGCGGCGCTGCGCGCTGGGGCGCGCGTGCACTACATCGGTAAAGTGGGTAACGATGATTTTGGCACCTTTGCCCGTCGTCACCTGGAGAAGACCGGTTTCGATGCGATCACGCTGTTTACCTGCAAAGAGAAGCCCACCGGCAACGCGTTGATCTATGTGGCCGGGGATGATGCAGAAAACATGATTTCGGTGTTTCCGGGCGCGAACACCACCGTGACGGCGGCCGAAGTGTCGCGCTGTCAGCCTACCGTGGCGGCGGCCGATATTTTGCTGGTGCAGTTGGAGAACAACCTGAATGCCATTCAGCGCATGATCGATAATGCGCGTGCGGGGGGCACCTTTGTGATTTTAAACCCAGCGCCGTGGCAGAAAGTGAGTGATGCGCTGCTGGCAAAGGTGGATTTATTGACGCCCAATAGCACCGAAGCGATGCAGATTACCGGCGTGAAGGTCACGGATTTTGCCAGCGCACAGAAAGCGGCGGAAGTGCTGCACCGTAAAGGCGCGCGTCAGGTGATTATCACATTGGGGATGGCGGGTGCACTGCTGTCCAATGCGGAACAGCAGCCGCTGCGCATTCCGCTGTTCCCGGCGCAACCGCTGGATACCACCGGCGCGGGCGATGCGTTTAACGGTGCGCTGGCAGCACGTTTAGCCTCTGGTGATGAACTGCCACAGGCGGCATTATTTGCCTCGGCGTTTGCTTCGCTGTGTGTCGAGCGATCTGGTGCGGCCAACTCTATGCCGTCTTACGCTGAAGCACTGGCGCGTATGCAGTCACATCCGGAGTGCGTGCCGGAGCCGTTGGAAGTGATGGCTTGATTTGAGCTAACAACGTCTCGGTGATGTTAGTTGAACCAATCGTGATAACGCAGTCTGGGGCCGCCATGAGGCGGCCCCAGACTGCTCATAAACTTGATTGCGCGTTGTTAAAAAGAGCAAAACTGTTTGATGCCACAGGCAATTCGCCACCATTTATTGACTCGTGGCTTAATTAGATTTTGAAAGTTTAAGCTCTCAGCCACCCCGCAATTTGCGCATATTGCAGCAGCATAATCGCTTTACCATCGAGGATGCGGCCGTCTTTCACCATCGCCAGCGCTTGCGGGAAAGGCAACTCCAGCACGGTGATCTCTTCATCTTCCACGCCACCACCGGCATTGGCGCGCATCGCATCGCTGTATTCTGCTGCGAAAAAATGGACGATTTCCGTCACGCCGCCCGGCGACATATAAGCTTCAAACAGCTTCTCGACCTTGCCGACCTCATAACCGGTCTCTTCGATCGCTTCTTTGCGGATGCAATCTTCCGGCGTGTCGTTATCCAGCAGCCCCGCACAGGTCTCAATCAATTCACCGCTGGCATTACCGTTAACGTAAGTCGCAATGCGGAACTGACGAATCAGCAGCACGGTGTTTTTATCGCGGTTATAAAGCAGAATGGTGGCGCCGTTGCCACGATCATAGACTTCGCGTTTGTGGCGAATGACTTCGCCGTTGCTACGGGTCAGTTCGTAGGTGAAGTTACGCAGGATAAAGTAATTATCTGACAGTAACTTATCTTTAATGATGTTGATCTTTAACGACATGGCCGCTCCACCGCTTAATGAGGGAGCCTGAGATAATAGGCGCTAACGGCGGGGAAAACTATCTGAATTGCATTGGAGAACCGGATACAGAGTGTTGTGGAGACCCGGCATTTACAGACGGGTCTCCCTCCATGGCGACCCTGCCATTTAATGCAGAGTCGCTGACCGAATCCGCATCAATGACAATGACCTGTGTGTCCGGTTAACGTGTTACCCAGGTGCCCGGTTTGTTCCTGACTACCGGGCTGACTGGAGCGTCAAAAACCGTTCTTCTGCTCGCTCATATCCGGCAGGTGGTGCGCAATCCCTTTGTGGCAATCAATACAGGTTTGCCCATCCTCCACCGCTTTGCTGTGCATTTTTGCTGCCACCGTCTTCTGCGCGGTGAAATCCATATACTCGAAGTTGTGGCAGTTTCGGCACTCCTGCGAGTTATTGTTCTTCATCCTGCGCCACTCGTTCTGAGCCAGCTCGATACGTGTCTCTTCAAACTTTTGCGGCGTATCAATCAGGCCGAACACCTTAGCATACACCTCTTTGCTGGCTTGCAATTTGCGCAGCATTTTCGGGCCCCATTCGTGCGGCACATGGCAATCCGGACAAGTAGCACGCACGCCGCTGCGGTTGTTGTAATGCACTGTCTGCATGTACTCCTGATACACGTTGTTGCGCATCTCATGGCAGCCAATGCAGAACTGCTCACGGTTGGTCATCTCCATTGCGGTATTAAAACCGCCCCAGAAAATAATCCCACCGGCAAAACCCAAAATCAGCAGCGTGCCGAGTGCTAATCGGCTGGGGCGTCGCCACCAGCGCCAGATGCGTAATAATCTTTCTTTCATTAATAACCTCACTGCCCAAAGCCATTGGCCGGTTTAAAGGTGTTCTCCACCACCGGTTTGGCATCGGTCTGCGGGACGTGGCACTGCAAGCAGAAGTAGCGACGCGGCGATACCGTGCTGCTCACCAGGCCATCGCGATCGGTAAAGTGTGTTGGGCTCACGCGCGGTGCGCCGGTGGTCAGGTAACTTTGTGTGCCATGGCACTGCAGGCAGCGGTTGACGTTTTTCGTCACCTGATAGCCATCGACGCTGTGCGGGATCACCGGCGGCTGATTCACGTAGTTCAGCGGTTTGCGGCTCTGCTCTTTTGGCTGATGGATCGTGCCCTGCTGCGTGGCCGTGACTTCCGGGGATTGCGTAAGATCCACGCCATGACCCGCGTAAACCACGCCGCCCAGCGTCAGGGCGGCAACGGTGATAAGAGTAAATAAGGGTTTCATTGCATCCTGCCTTAAATTTTGACCAGCTTAACGGCGCATTTTTTGTAATCGGTCTGCTTCGATAGCGGATCGGTGGCATCCAGCGTGACGTTGTTAGCCAGCACGCCAGCATCAAAGAACGGCATAAACACCAGCCCTTTTGGCGGTTGGTTACGTCCGCGCGTTTCGACAGTCGCCACGGTTTCCCCCCGACGTGACACCACGCGCACCTTCTCGCCACGGCGGAAACCGCGATCTTTGGCATCCAGCGGATGGATATACAGCAGCGCCTGCGGCACGGCGCGATGCAGTTCCGGCACGCGACGCGTCATGGTGCCAGTGTGCCAGTGTTCCAGCACGCGGCCAGTGCAGAACCACAGATCGTACTCGGCGTCTGGCGCTTCAGCAGGTGGCTCATACGGCAGGGCAAAAATGGTGGCTTTGCCATCTGGCTTGCCATAGAAACGTACGCCCTCGCCCGCTTTGACATAGCTGTCAAAGCCCTCGCGATAGCGCCAGCGTGTCTCTTTGCCATTCACCACCGGCCAGCGCAATCCGCGCGCTTCATGATAGGCATCGAATGGCGCCAGATCGTGACCGTGTCCGCGGCCAAAACTGGCATACTCTTCAAACAGGCCTTTTTGGATGTAGAAGCCAAAATCGCGCGCCTCGTCGTTCAGTCGATCGTCGGCCACTTCGCTCAACGGGAATTGATTAACCTGGCCGTTGGCGTACAGCACGTCATACAAGGTTTTATCCCGCAGCGCCGGCTGTTGGGCAATCAACGCTTCCGGCCAGACCTCTGCCACGCGGAAACGCTTAGCGAAATTCACCATCTGCCACAGATCCGATTTGGCTTCGCCCGGCGCTTTCACCTGTTGATGCCAGAACTGGGTACGACGCTCGGCGTTGCCGTAAGCGCCCTCTTTCTCCACCCACATCGCCGTCGGCAGGATTAAGTCCGCACACAAAGCACTGACGGTGGGATAAGGATCGGACACCACGATAAAGTTGCGTGCATCACGCCAGCCCGGCATGCGCTCCTGGGTCAGGTTCGGACCCGCCTGCATGTTGTTGTTACACATCACCCAGTACGCATTCAGCTTGCCGTCTTTCAGCGCGCGATCCTGTGCGACCGCATGCAGGCCGATTTTGGCGGGAATGGTGCCCTGCGGTAGCTTCCACAATTTTTCAGCCGTCGCACGGTGCTTATCGTTATTCACCACCATGTCTGCGGGCAGGCGATGCGAGAAGGTGCCGACTTCACGTGCCGTGCCACAGGCAGAAGGCTGGCCAGTGAGCGAGAAGGGACCGGTGCCGGGGCGCGAGATTTTGCCGGTCAGCAGATGGATGTTGTAGCACAGGTTATTGGCCCACACGCCGCGCGTGTGCTGATTGAAGCCCATGGTCCAGTAGGAGACCACGTTGATGTTCGGGTCGGCATAGAGTTCGGCCAGCGCAATCAGCTGATCCTGCTCTACGCCACTCATCTCACTGGCTTTCTCTACCGTGTATTCGGCAACGAATTTGGCGTATTCGTCGAAGCTGATCGGCGTGGATTCGCCGCTATCCGGGTTTTTCGCTGAGGCCTGACGCGGATCGCTCGGACGTAATCCATAACCAATATCCGTGACGCCTTTACGCAGCGTAACGTGATTCTGCAGGAAGGCTTTATCGACTTTGTTGTTCTGAATGATGTAGTTGGCGATGAAGTTAAGAATCGCCAAATCACTTTGCGGCGTAAACACCATGCCGTTGTCGGCCAGTTCAAAACTGCGATGACGGTAGGTAGAGAGCACGGCGACTTTAACGTTGTCATCGCTCAGGCGACGGGCGGTCAGGCGTGACCAGAGAATCGGATGCATCTCGGCCATGTTCGAGCCCCACAGCACAAAGGCATCGGCCACTTCGATGTCATCGTAGCAGCCCATCGGCTCATCCATGCCGAAAGTGCGCATAAAGCCCACCACGGCCGAGGCCATGCAGTGACGCGCATTAGGATCGAGGTTATTGGTGCGGAAACCGGCTTTCATCAATTTAGAGGCGGCATACCCTTCCCATACCGTCCATTGACCGGAACCGAACATGCCGATGGATTCAGGCCCGTTGGCTTTTAGCGCCGCTTTGAACTTCTGTTCCATGATGTCGAAGGCCTGATCCCAGCTCACCGGGGTAAACTCGCCTTCTTTGTCGTAGCGGCCATCGGTCATGCGCAGCAACGGCTGCGTCAGGCGGTCTTTTCCGTACATGATCTTGGGCAGGAAATAGCCTTTGATACAGTTCAGCCCACGGTTCACTTCCGCCTGCGGATCGCCCTGTGAGGCCACCACGCGTCCCTCCTGGGTGCCCACCAGCACGCCACAGCCGGTGCCACAAAAACGACACGGCGCCTTTTCCCAGCGGATCGGGGCGCCCAGTGCGGTCACGGCTTTGGTGACGCTAGGAATAGTAAGTCCTGCGGCCACTGCCGCCGCTGCGGCCGCATTGGCCTTCATAAATTCTCGACGACTGACTTTCATGATGCTTCCTTGTGACGATATTCCGTTTCGTCTTGCTGGTGATACACCAGAGAAACGGCCAATACATGCGGGATATTGCGGGTGGCTTCGATGTTATTCAGCAAGGCGCGACTGTCAGCGGCACCTAAGGTCACGGCCAGCGTGCCGCGTGCGCTGTCTTCGGCGGCGATTTCGCAATCAGAAAGCAACAGCAATGCCTGCTTTACCGCCGGGATGGCGTGGGATCGCGCCTGGATGACCAGACCGCATACGTGCCAACTGCTTTCAGGGAGAATGGAGTGCGTCATGCGCTCACCTCGTTTAGCCAGCTTGAGATGAGGCGTAAAATACCCTGAGGTTTTACAGGGCTATATCACCCAAAAGGTGTATATCCCGATGTGGGATCAAGGGAAGGACAATTGAAATGAAAACGGGGGCCAAAAGGCCCCCGTTGATGAGAATGGCTGCGATTAACGCGAGCTATCTTCCGCCAGCTTAGCGGCCCCATCATCCTGATCGTCATGATGATGGTCGTGCTCTTTCATGGCTTCCGCATGCACGCGTTTGCGCACACCGAACCAGCCCAGCACCAGTACCACTGCAATCAGCGGGATGGACGCAATAGTGTAGGTACCGTTTGGATAATCAAACGCCATCAACACCAGCACGCTCACCAGGAACAGCAGCGTCAACCATGAGGTGAACGGTGCCCACGGCAGCTTGAAACTGACGTCTTCCGCTTTACCTTCTTTAATCGCTTTGCGCAGACGCATCTGGCACACCACGATAAAGCCCCACGAAGAGATGATGCCCAGTGAGGCCACGTTCAGTACGATCTCAAACACCTGAGAAGGCACATAGTAGTTGAGTACCACACCGACCACGTACACCGCGATGGTAACGAGGATACCGGCGAACGGCACCTGCTGTTTGCTCATCTTCGACATGAACTGTGGTGCAGAACCGCCCATCGACATGGAACGCAGAATACGACCGGTGGAGTACAAACCTGAGTTCAGGCTCGACAACGCCGCACTCAGCACCACGATGTTCATCACGCTCCCAATGTAAGGCACGCCCAGTTTGGAGAAGAAGGTCACAAACGGACTCTGCCCTGCCTGATAGGCGTTCCACGGCAGCAGCAGTACCAGCAGCACCACCGAACCGACGTAGAAGAGACCAATACGCCAGATCACGCTGTTGATGGCTTTTGGCAGCATGGTTTTCGGGTCTTTACACTCCCCGGCCGCGGTGCCCACCAGCTCAATCGATGCGAAGGCAAATACCACCCCTTGCACCAGCACCAGCGCGGGTAGCAAGCCGTGCGGGAAGAAACCGCCGTTGTCCGTGATCAGATGGAAGCCGGTGGTATTGCCGTCCAGCGGTTTACCGCTGCCGAGGAACACCACACCGACAATCAGGAACACCACGATCGCCAGCACTTTCACCAATGCGAACCAGAACTCCATTTCGGCGAACCACTTCACGCCGATCATGTTCATGGTACCGACAATCGCCAGTGCGCCGAGAGCAAACACCCACTGCGGCACATCACCAAACGCGCCCCAGTAGTGCATGTAGAGCGCGACCGCGGTGATATCCACGATACCGGTCATCGCCCAGTTAACGAAGTACATCCAGCCTGCCACGTATGACGCTTTTTCCCCGAGGAATTCGCGTGCATAAGAAACAAAGCTGCCGCTTGATGGGCGGTGTAATACCAGTTCGCCCAACGCACGAAGGATAAAGAAGGAGAAGATACCGCACACCAGATAAACCAGTGCCAGAGCAGGACCAGCCATCTGCAAGCGCGCGCCTGCACCAAGGAACAGGCCGGTACCGATGGCACCGCCAATGGCGATCATTTGTACCTGACGGTTACCCATTGCTTTGTGGTAACCGCTGTCGTGGGAATTGAGCCAGCGTCTTTTCGCAGCGCGTTGTTCGGCTGCGGTTTTTTTAGTTGAATTCATAGCTTTCCTGTTTGTCCTGACCATCAATCATCGCCTAACCAATCGTTTGCGTGCGGCGGTGCGAAATGGGGTAAAACCCGCTACCGATACGGCGGAACGATGTCGCGCGGTGAGCCGGGAATTTACGGCGATGAATCCTACCCGTTCTGCATGAACGAAGCAAAAAATACCGTTTGGTTGCACAAGTTGAATTGTAAGAATCGGTCGCGGTGCACAAAAAAACCGGCCAGTGAATGGCCGGTAAAGGGGTGGCTACAGGGAGGTATTGCGGGGGGTATTAACGATAAATCTCTGCGGTACCGCTCCACAGGCTGGAATCGCCTGGGTTTTGCACGCCAATAACGCGGTAATGGCTGGCGCCCCTATCTTCCGCTTTCTGCGACAGCTGACGGGTTGCGTCATCGAACGAACCACGCACGCCGCTGACAGAGACGGTGCCACTGCTTTGCAGGTTTTCTGCCTGCTCAGCACTTAAAGGTTGCGCGGCAAAGGCCGTGAAACTTGCGGTGGCAAGCAGTGCAGCAGTCAGAATGGCAATTTGCTCCTGTTGTCTTCCGTTCAAAAAGTGATTACGCAGCAAATTATCAGCGAAGTAATGAAAAGCAGGCACAGCAGGCCGTAAAGCCGTTCAATAATTCGCCAGCTAACGACATGCAATCCAGGGAAAGGTAAAGAGAAGTGGATTTCTCTGCTAAAAGTAACCTGATGTGACGATTTCCGGCTCGCTGTCCGCCAGACGCTGCCTTATAATCCCACGCTCTTATAAGGGTTTTATTGTGATAGTGAAACGTCCTGTTACCCGCACCATAGCCCGTGCCCTGAGCGCGATTGTGTTGTTGTCGCTGCTCACCACTGGCCTGGCGCTGTTAACGCTCTCCAGCAGTTTGCGTGATGCCGAAGCGGTGAATGTCGCCGGTTCACTGCGCATGCAAATTTATCGCCTTGCCTGGGATACCACGCGCGATCCGCAGCAGTTGGCGCAGCACATCCAAATCTATCAGCACACCCTCAGCTCACCGGCTTTGCAGCATCTGGAACGCCCGTGGGTGCCGAAGGAAGTGGCCAGCCGCTATCGCTATCTGCGCGACAGCTGGCCGCAGTTGCAGCAAACGCTGCAGCCCGAACGCGCGCAGATCTATCAACAACGCGTTGCCAGTTACGTGAGTGAGATTGACCGCTTTGTGCTGGCGCTGCAGCATTACGCTGAACTGAAGATGCATCTCGTGGCGGCCAGCAGCCTGTTTGGTTTCCTGGCGATTGTGGCGCTGGCGCTATGGACCATCCGCTTTATTCGTCGCAACGTGGTGCGCCCGCTGGATTCACTGGTCACGGCCAGCCAATACGTTGAGCAGGCGAATTTCAGCTTTCCGCCGTTATCGGTTTCCCAACCCACAGAACTCGGCGTGTTAGCTCAAGCCTTTACCACCATGGCCGAACGGCTGCACTCGCACTATCGCCTGCTTGAGCTGGCGGTGCGCAATAAAACGGAAGACCTGACGCAAGCCAACCGCACGCTGAAATTACTCTATGAATGCTCGCAGGTCCTCACCAGTAGCCCACTTAATCCGGAGTTGTTCCAGGGATTGCTGCGGCTGGTTCAACGTCGTGAGGCGTTGACCGTATTGAGCATCACCAGCGACGGCATTGATTTTCAGACGGGCGTGGCGGAAGACGATCTCGAATGGCAGCGTTTGCCGTTGCAGCAAGAAGATCAGTTACTCGGCGAACTGTGCTGGCAAACGCGACGAGCGCCACCTGCCGATGAACTGATGCAAAGCCTGGCCAACATGCTGGCGCGTTCGTTATGGATTTGGCAGACGCAAAAACAGTACCAGCAGATGCTATTAATAGAAGAACGATCCACCATCGCGCGTGAACTGCATGATTCGCTGGCGCAGTCGCTCTCTTTCCTGCGCATCCAGCTCACACTGCTGCGCCGCAATGTCGATCACACTCAGCCCCAGGCACAATCGATTATTGCCGAGTTTGATCGCGCCCTGGCCGAGGCCTATCAGCAACTGCGCGAGTTACTGACGACCTTCCGTCTGACCATCGAACAGGCGGATATAGTGCAGGCGATGCAGGCAATGATCGCTCCGTTGCAGGAACAGTCTCACGCCACAATCGCCTTCGATTACCAACCGGGACTGCAAACGCTGGATGCTCAACAGCAGGTGCATGTGCTGCAAATTGCGCGCGAAGCGCTGCTGAACGCTATTCGCCACGCGCAGGCGCAGAAAATCCATATTTTTTATCAGCGCGATGAAAACGCATTCCATTTGCTGACGATTGAAGATGACGGTTGCGGCATCCGCAGCCTTGAAGAGCCACCGGGCCATTACGGCCTGACAATTATGGCGGAGCGCGCTGCCCGGCTTTCCGGCAGCTTACAGGTGACGCCACAGGCACAAGGCACCTGCGTCACGCTGCGTTTCCCGCCACGGCCAGCGCACCGGCTGGTTTAACGCGATACACTTACTGTTGAATGGACGTTGACTGGAGAATTTATGGCATCCCCTTCCCTGACTATTATGATCGTTGACGATCATCCGCTGATGCGTCGTGGCATTTGCCAACTGCTGGCACTGGAACCGCGTCTGGAAGTGGTGGCCGAAGCCAACAACGGCACTGAAGCGCTGGCTGAAGCACGTCGCCTCTCGCCCGATGTGATATTGCTCGATCTGAACATGAAAGGTATGTCGGGTTTAGATACCCTGAAAGCCCTGCGCCATGAAGGGATCGCTTCGCGCATTTTGGTACTAACCGTTTCCGACGCGCGCAATGATATTTACGCCATGGTCGATGCCGGCGCTGATGGCTATTTGCTGAAAGACAGCGAGCCGGAATTATTGCTGGCGCAGGTCATGCGCGGTGCATTGGGTGAGAATGTGTTCAGTGAAGTGGTGGCAGAATATCTGGCAACGCGCCAGCCGAGCGCCAATCCTTTCAAACAACTCACCGAGCGTGAACTGGATGTGTTGCAGGAAGTGGCGCGTGGGTTATCCAATAAAGAGATTGCCGCCACCTTGCATATTTCCGAAGAAACGGTAAAAGTGCACATCCGCAATCTGCTGCGTAAACTGGATGTACGTTCGCGCGTCGCCGCCACCGTGCTGTGGCTAGAGAGCCGCAATGTGTAGCAGCGCACAGAAAACCAGCACCACATTTACACTTTCTCCATAATTTATCCACGATTCTCTAATTTGCGCCGCGTACAGTAAGCAGCAGCAGGAGTTTTCGGGATAGCACCTTGCACTCCGCCGACGTGAAGCCAACTGCGCTTCACGTTTTACATAATAAAAGTAAAAAATACGCAGCTGAGGAGTGTCGGTTCCATGTCGAATTTTTTTATCGACCGCCCCATTTTTGCCTGGGTTTTGGCTATTTTGCTTTGTCTTTGCGGCACACTAGCGATCATCTCCCTGCCCATTGAGCAGTATCCCGATCTCGCACCGCCTAACGTGCGTATTACTGCCAACTATCCCGGTGCCTCTGCGGAAACGCTGGAGAACACCGTTACTCAGGTTATCGAGCAGAACATGACCGGCATCGATAACCTGATGTATATGTCCTCCAACAGCAGTAACACGGGTCAGGCGCAAATCACCCTCACCTTTACCGCTGGCACCAATCCTGATGAAGCCCGCCAGCAGGTACAAAACCAGCTGCAAACCGCACTGCGTAAATTACCCGCCGCCGTTCAATCTCAGGGCGTCACGGTGAATAAAACCGGTGACAGCAATATCCTGATGATTGCGTTTGTCTCTACCGACGGAAGTATGGACAAACAGGATATTTCAGATTATGTCGCCAGTAACATTCAGGATCCGCTGAGCCGCATCGATGGTGTGGGTCAGGTTGATGCCTATGGTTCACAATACGCGATGCGTATCTGGCTCGATCCCAACAAGCTGATTGCCTATGCACTCACTACCGATGACGTGGTGAAGGCGATTGAATCGCAGAATACACAGGTGGCCGTGGGTCAGGTTGGCGGCTTGCCGTCTGTGGATAAACAAGCGCTGAATGCCACCGTCAATGCACAGTCCATGTTGCAGACGCCAGAGCAGTTCAAAGCCATTACCCTGAAAACCAACAGCGACGGTTCCGTGGTGACGCTGGGCGATGTGGCTGACGTGGCGATGGGGGCAGAAAAATACGACTTCCTCAGCCGCTACAATGGTCAGGCGGCGTCAGGTCTCGGCATTAAGCTGGCGTCTGGCGCTAACGAAATGAATACCGATAAGCTGGTGCGCGCGCGCGTGGAAGAGCTATCGCGTTACTTCCCGCACGGGCTGGAAGCCAAAGTGGCTTATGAAACCACGCCGTTCGTAAAAGCCTCGATCACCGATGTAGTGAAAACACTGCTGGAAGCGATTCTGCTGGTATTCCTGGTGATGTATCTGTTCCTGCAGAATTTCCGTGCCACGCTGATTCCGACCATTGCCGTGCCAGTGGTGCTGCTCGGCACCTTCACCGTGCTGTATGCCTGTGGGTTCAGTATCAACACGCTCACCATGTTCGCGATGGTGCTCGCCATCGGCCTGCTGGTAGATGACGCCATCGTGGTGGTGGAGAACGTTGAGCGCATCATGAGTGAGGAAGGACTTTCACCGCGCGCCGCCACACGAAAATCGATGGGACAGATCCAGGGTGCGCTGGTGGGCATTGCGCTGGTGCTATCGGCGGTATTCGTACCGATGGCCTTCTTCGGCGGCACCGTGGGCGCTATCTATCGTCAGTTCTCGATCACCATCGTGTCGGCGATGGTGTTGTCGGTGCTGGTGGCGATGATTCTGACGCCAGCCCTGTGCTCGACGCTGCTTAAACCACTGGAACAAGGCCATCATCATGGACGTCGCGGCTTCTTTGGCTGGTTTAACCGTACTTTCAATGCCAGCGCGGAACGCTATGAGCGCGGTGTCGCGCGTATTTTGATGAAGAGTGGGCGCTGGCTGGTGCTCTATCTCGGCATCATCGGCGTGATGGCGTTTCTGTTTATCCGCCTGCCGACCTCGTTCCTGCCGCTGGAAGACCGTGGTGTATTCCTGACGCAGGTGCAGTTGCCGCCGGGCGCGACGCTAGAGCAAACCTCCAATGTGGTGGCGAAGGTCGAAAACTATTACATGACCGCTGAAAAAGACAACGTGCTATCGGTGTTCTCAACCATCGGCGCCGGTCCTGGTGGTAACGGCCAAAACGTGGCGCGCCTGTTTGTGCGCCTGAAAAACTGGGAAGAGCGCCCTGGCAGCGATCGTACCTCGTTCGCTATCATCGAGCGTGCCACCAAAGCCTTCCATAAGATCAAAGAAGGCCGCGTGATCGCTAGCAGCCCACCGGCCATCACCGGCATGGGCAGTTCCTCCGGTTTCGATATGGAACTGCAGGATCACGGCGGTGTCGGCCATACCCAGTTGATGGCGATGCGTGACAAATTGCTGGAGCTGGCCGACAGCAATCCGGCCCTGTCTCGTGTGCGTCACAACGGTCTGGATGACAGCCCACAGTTACAGATTGATGTCGATCAGCGTAAAGCCCAGGCGCTGGGCGTTTCACTCGATACCATCAATGACACGCTGACCACCGCATGGGGTTCGACTTACGTCAATGACTTCCTCGATCGCGGACGTGTGAAGAAGGTCTATGTGCAAGCCGCAGCGGAATTCCGCATGCTGCCGGGTGATATCAATAAGTGGTACGTGCGCAATAGCAGCGGCACCATGGTGCCCTTCTCTGCCTTCGCCACCAGTCGTTGGGAGACCGGTTCGCCGCGTCTGGAACGCTACAATGGTTACTCTTCACTGGAGATTGTTGGCGAGGCAGCCAATGGCGTCAGTAGCGGCACCGCGATGGATGTGATGGAGAAACTGGTGGGGCAACTGCCCTTAGGTGTCGGCTTCCAGTGGACCGGAGCCTCTTATCAGGAACGTCTCTCCGGTTCACAGGCGCCTGCGCTGTATGCGATTTCGCTACTGGTGGTATTCCTGTGTCTGGCCGCGCTGTATGAGAGCTGGTCGATTCCATTCTCCGTAATGCTGGTGGTGCCGCTCGGCGTGGTGGGTGCGCTGGTGGCAACCTGGATGCGCGGACTCGAGAACGACGTTTATTTCCAGGTTGGCTTGCTTACCGTGATTGGTTTGTCGGCGAAGAACGCCATCCTGATCGTGGAATTTGCCAATGAGATCAACAGTAAAGGACGCGAGCTGATGGAAGCGACGCTGGAGGCTTCACGCCAGCGTCTGCGCCCGATTCTGATGACATCGCTGGCCTTTATCTTCGGCGTGCTGCCGATGGCGATCAGCAGCGGGGCGGGTTCCGGCAGCCAGCATGCGGTCGGAACGGGCGTCATGGGCGGCATGATCTCCGCGACGATATTAGCGATTTTCTTCGTACCGCTGTTCTTTGTGCTGGTACGTCGTCGCTTCCCGTTAAAAGAGAAGTCACACGATTAAAGCCTAAAATAAAACGGGGCCGCGATATTCGCAGCCCCGTTGTTATTTGGATTGAAATACAGCAAGTTGGGAGTGCCCTGCTTTTCTCTTCGCGATTACTTACTACGTAACATCGCTTCAATAAATTCTTTCCAGTTCCCCAATTCGGTGTCGACCATCATACCCTCTCTTATTGTAGTGGTGATTCTACGCCGATTTTTTCTACAGGTGAATACGTTTCCACCACTCAACACTATCGGCAAAAGCGCAAAAAACTTTCAATTTGTCGAAAATGCGTACTGACGCACATTTCAGCAAGCCGTTAACACCACAGGGAAAAATCACCTGCGTTATCGGGTAGCACATTTTTACGATTAGGATAATTCTTAGGAGACTGATGATGCCACCAGGAACTATTCAGGACGTTAATGAAAACGTTTACTGGACCTAATTAATAGAATTTATAACGCTGAAATTATCATTAAAAAACAAATAAAACGCAGCGCCTTACGCCGCAGAGGTCACAGCCAGCAGAGCGCTATGGTAAACTCGCGCTTTATTTTTCACAGGATGGGTACAGGCGATGACAGCGCAGTGGGTGATGTACGGAATTAAAAATTGCGACACCATAAAAAAAGCACGCAACTATTTAGCAGAATCCGGCACCGACTATCGTTTTCACGATTATCGCGTGGAGGGCATCGATGACGCGCTGCTGCAATCGTTTATCGATCAGCTTGGCTATGAAGTGCTGCTGAACACGCGTGGCACCACCTGGCGCAACCTGCCGGAAGCGGAGCGTGCAGCCGTCACCGATGCGGCCAGTGCGAAAGCAGTGATGCTCGCCCAGCCTGCCATTATCAAACGTCCGGTATTGTCTGCCCCCAACGGTGACTTGCTGGTCGGTTTCAAAGATTCCCTTTATCACGCGTTTATCCAGGAGAAGTCATAACATGTTCTGTCCGGTCATTGAGCTGGCTCAGCAGCTTATTCGTCGCCCGTCACTGAGTCCGGATGATGCCGGTTGTCAGGCGCTGTTGGTGGCGCGTCTGGAAGCAATTGGCTTCACGGTCGAACAGATGCACATCGGCGATACGCTGAACTTCTGGGCCACGCGTGGTCAGGGCGAAACCCTGGCGTTTGCCGGTCACACCGATGTGGTGCCGCCGGGTGATGCCAACCGCTGGATCAGTCCGCCGTTTGAACCCTCAATTCGTGATGGCATGCTGTTTGGCCGTGGTGCTGCCGACATGAAAGGCTCGCTGGCGGCGATGGTGGTGGCCGCTGAACGATTTGTCGCCGCTAATCCGCAGCACAAAGGGCGTCTGGCTTTCCTGATCACTTCCGATGAAGAAGCCAGCGCCGTTAACGGCACGGTCAAAGTGGTAGAACGTCTGATGGCGCGCAACGAGCGCATGGATTACTGCCTGGTGGGCGAGCCTTCCAGTACCGAAATCGTTGGCGACGTGGTGAAAAACGGTCGTCGCGGTTCGATGACCGCCAATCTGACGATCCACGGCGTACAGGGACACGTGGCTTATCCGCATCTGGCCGATAACCCGGTGCACCGCGCGATGCCAGCCCTGAATGAGCTGGTGGCCACCGAATGGGATCAGGGCAACGAATTCTTCCCGCCCACCAGCATGCAGATTGCCAACGTGCAGGCCGGCACCGGCAGCAATAACGTGATCCCCGGTGAATTTTTCGTGCAGTTCAACTTCCGGTTCAGCACCGAACTCACCGATCAAATGATCAAAGAGCGCGTAGCCGCCCTGCTGGATCGCCATCAGTTGCGTTACACGCTGGAGTGGAATGTTTCCGGTCAGCCGTTCCTGACCTCACGCGGCAAACTGGTTGATGCCGTGGTAAATGCTGTCGCGCACTATAATGAAATTAAGCCACAGTTACTGACCACAGGCGGCACCTCAGACGGACGCTTTATCGCGCGGATGGGTGCGCAGGTTGTGGAACTGGGCCCGGTGAATGCCACCATTCATAAAATCAATGAGTGCGTGAAAGCGTCAGATTTGCAGATGCTGAGTCGTATGTACCAGCGCATCATGGAACAGCTGATCGCTTAAGTAAGCACGCTAAAGGAGCAATGGGATGGAATTCTTTAAAGAGTACTGGTGGATCTTAGTGATCCTGCTGATGGTCGGTATTTTAATGAACGTTTATAAAGACTTAAAACGTATCGATCACAAAAAGTTTATGGATAACAAACCGGATTTACCACCGCATCGCGACTTTAACGATAAATGGGATGATGACGACGACTGGCCGAAGAAAAAATAATTGCGGTTAATCTCCTCCCTGTAAACGTAGCGGCGCGATGCGCCGCGCATCGGATAGCGAATAGGCTACAGCAATGCGCGATTAATCTCGCCGTTACGTTAAAACGACTCTGGTTCGCCATCACATCATCATCACCACATCATCATCACCCGGTTTAGCGCCGCTCAGCGCCTCGTCGAAGTAGCGACGCGGGATGGTATAACGCAGGTGATTCAACGCCAGTTCCATGCTGCGATCGTCAATCGCGTGCGGCAAATCGTCCACCACATCGAGTGTCACATCACCGCCCAGCGCCGTTAAGCGCTGCATTGCGGCTTCAGCATGTTCCAGCGGAATCTGATCATCATAATCGCCGTGGATCAGATGGATGGTATTGCGAGAGCTGACGCGCTCCGGCAGCGTGCTGTAGCGGCCGCTGAACACAATCGCGCGCCCTGCCAGATCCGCATGGGCTTTAACGCCTTCCAGCACCATGGTGCCGCCCTGAGAGAAGCCTACCAGTGCGGTGGCATCCGGCCGAACACCCGATGCCTGTTGCCAATGGCGCACCGATTCGACAAACATCGGCATCACCGCATTGACGCCCTGCTGTTCTGATCGGTCATGCGCGGGAATATCCGCAAACCATTGGCGGCCCTGCGGCACGCTGCCAGGGTAAGGTGCACCCACCACTACCACCTGCGCTTCCGGAAACGCTTTTGCGAACCAGTTGCCGATTTGCGCCATCGAATCAGGGTTATCATTCACGCCGTGATAGAGCAAAAACAGCTGCGCAGCGTGCATCGGTTGCTGAACAATTACATATCGTAGTGCCATAAGATCCTCCTCAAATCACTATACGCCGCTCTGGCGAGAGTGATATTGGGAAAATTTGAACGAGATAAAGGATTTATTGCAACGATGCCAACTGCAGTCGCCACTGTTCCGCCTGGCGGGTATCGCACTGAATCAACGCCTCCGCCGTCTCCTGGCGTAAACGTTGTATCAGGGCTTTACGACCACTGAGACCCGCTTGCTGTGTTGCGGCACTCAGCGGTTGTTTTTGCACAAGGATGGCTTCGAGTATCGGTTGTGGTGATGCGCGCACCAGGCGTTGCAACGCGGCATAGCTCGCTTCATACGGCCGCTGCGCCCAGGCGAATCCTGCCAGTAGCGGCCAGTCATCATCATTGAGTGTCTGCGGGTGCTCGGTGGTCTCGAAAGGAAGATCAATAATGTCACGCAGCCACACAGCGTCACGCGCAAAACGCTGAGCCGCTTGCTGTTGCAGCCGTTCTCCGGCAGGCGTTAAGCCGCGTATCGCCATCGCGGCATAGCAGCCGCTGCTGGCTTCACGCTGTGAGCCGATGCGCACCAGGGTAAATCCACAGCGCTGCCAGAACAGCCACAGCATTTCGGTATAGCCAAAACTCACCGAAAGGAAATCGCATCCTTCCGCCTGCTGATGTGCCATGGCCACCAACGCGCTGCCAATACCGCGCTGTCGTTGTGCGGCTAACACGGCAATGCGACTGATGCGCTGCGATCGCAAGGTAGCGGCTTCTGCGAATCCTGCATGGGCTGCCAGTGACTGTGCGACCAGATTACCGCGCGGACGGCGCAACCCCGCCCAGACGGCATCAGCCAGCGGCTTGTCTAACCCACCCTCTTCCACCAGCCACAGTGCGCCGACAATATTTTCTGGCGTTCCTGCCAGCCAGAAGCGCATGCCGGGGGCATCCAGCATGCGCCGCAGGTCAATTGGAGAAGTGCGATAGTGGGCGCTCGCCAGCAGACGGTAGCCCGCTTCCAGCGCTCCTTGCTCTGGTTTAGCCGGAAAAACCGACATCTCACCGTTAAATTCGCTCTCTGCGGCATCCTCAAACAGCAGCGCCTGGCTTAGCCACTGTTCCAGCGGATCGTGCGCTGACCAACGCAAAGGTTCATCGAGCTGGAAATGTTGCACCTGCGGCAAGGTGGCGCAGAAACGCAGCATAAAACCGCGACCGGTGCCTTCGTAACCCTGCACGGTGGTGATCATCAACACGCGAGGAAAACGCTGAATCAGTTGTTGTAACAACGGCGATGGAATCGCAGCCGCTTCATCAACAATCAACCATTGCGCTGACAGCTGAGGGTTTGAAGCGAGAATGGCATCCGGCGCCATAAAATGAAAATGTTCACCGGCAAACGCCGCCAGCACGTCAGTGGAAACTTTGGCCGGTGCCGTCACCAGGCAGTGCTGATTCTGTTGCGCCAGCATCCCGGCCAGCGCCGATTTGCCCCGTCCGCGCGCGGCGGTGATCACCGCCACGCCAGAGGGCATCGCCAGCAACTGTTGCAGGATCCGCGCCTGCTGCTGCGGTGCCTGGCATTGCCAATCGGGTAAGTCCAGCAACGCAGATGCGTGCACAGGCTGATGCTGGTGCAGCAATGCGGGTGCACGTGCAGGCCGATGTTGGTGCAGCAATGCGGCTGCACGCACAGGCTGATGCTGGTGCAGCAATGCGGCTGCGCGCACAGGCTGATGTTGGTGCAGTAATGCGGGTGCACGCGCAGGCTGATGCTGGTGCTGCAACATGACCTGCGGATCCTGCTCGATCAACCGCTGCAGATGGTGGATAAAATGAGGCGTGGCAATGGGTTCGGCGACATCGGCCCAGCGCAGGCTGTCGCAGTCCGGTTGCGTGGCCCACTCTTGCCACGGCGGCGTCAGTAACAATAACCAGCTTCCCGCACGCAACGTGCCCGCCAACGCCGCTAACGCCTCCGCATGGAAACCGCTGCGCGCATCGAAAATCGCATGCTGGAATTCACGCCCCAGCAGCGTGCGCAGGGCGGCGGGCGCCACGCGTTGGGGGAAATCATCGCTGTCGCTCAGCGTGAGCCAGTCGCCGGGCAGCGCCGCACGCCACTCAACGGCCTGTTGCAGCGCCCAGTCAGCTTCACCGGCGATCACACACAAGCGACGAATGCCCGCTCGCTGCATCACGGCGGTGATATCAACTAACGACATCAGTTGGCGGCGAAGGTGTTACAGTCGCCCGGATTTCCGCTGTCAAAACCGCGTTTAAACCAGGTATAGCGCTGTTGTGAAGTACCGTGCGTGAAGCTATCCGGCACCACGCGGCCCTGGCTTTTCTGCTGTAGTCGGTCATCACCAATCGCTTCTGCGGTATCCAGCGCTTTCTTAAGATCGCCCACTTCCAGCATATTTTGCTGCTGCACATAATGGCCCCACACGCCGGCAAAGCAGTCTGCCTGCAACTCCATTTTCACCGACAGCTGATTGGCCTGTGCCTGAGTGGCACCCTGCTGCATCTGACGCACTTTAGGCTCGATGCCCAGCAGCTTCTGGATGTGATGGCCGACTTCATGAGCAATCACATAGCCCTGCGCAAAGTCACCGCCCGCACCCAGCTTGGTTTTCATATCATCGTAAAACGACAGATCGATGTAGACAGTTTGATCCGCCGGGCAGTAAAACGGCCCCATCGCCGACTGGCCAGTGCCGCAGCTGGTTGAGGTGTAGTTGCGGTACATCACCAGCTTAGGTGGCACATACTGTTTGCCCATTTTCTGGAACAGCGTGCCCCAGGTCTCTTCGGTGGTGGCGAGAATCACCTTAGTGAATTTGGCATCTTCATTATCCTGCGCAGAGTTCACCGGGCGCTGCTGCTGTTGTGTCACCGAAGTTCCCCCCTCCAGCAATGCGGTGAGGTCGTAACCGTAATAACCCGCCACGGCCACCACAATCAGCAGAATGATACCGCCCTTGCCGCGCGGAATGCGGATCTGCCGACCGCCGCCGCCCAATCCGGGTGAATCATTGCGACGATCTTCTACATTGTCGCTTTCACGACGACCTTGCCAGCGCATGGCTTGCTCCTGTTAAAAGGTTTTGCATGATTTTAGTTGGCGGCATCGCTAATCACCAGCGTTGCGGCGCTAGCGTCGCGAGATTGAGAGAAAGGAGGCGTATTAGATAACGTGCAGGCAGGGCAGAAACAGAAAAGGCCGCCAGCGATGACGACCTTTCATTTATCACGACACCCTGTTTACAGTGCGCTGGAATGCGCACCAAAAAGATATATCGCTGAAGACTTAATCCAGTTTCACACCCAGGCGGTGCGCCACTTCTTCATAAGCTTCGATCAGGCCGCCGAGGCTCTGACGGAAACGGTCTTTGTCCATTTTGTCCATGGTTTCTTTGTCCCACAGACGCGCGCCGTCTGGCGAGAACTCATCGCCCAACGTCACTTCACCGTTGAACAGACCGAACTCCAGTTTGAAGTCGACCAGGATCAGACCGGCGTCATCAAACAGTTTGCTCAGTACGTCGTTGGCTTTGAAAGTCAGTTCCTGCATGCGCGCCAGATTGGCTTTGCTGACCCAGCCAAAGGTCTCGCAGTAGGATTCGTTGACCATCGGGTCGTGTTTGGCGTCATCTTTCAGGAAGAGATCAAACAGCGGTGGATTGAGCAGCATGCCCTCTTCCACGCCCAGACGTTTTACCAGCGATCCTGCCGCACGGTTGCGCACTACGCACTCCACCGGCACCATCTCCAGCTTTTTGACCAGCGCTTCGTTATCCGACAGCAGCGCTTCCATCTGGGTCGGAATGCCCGCTTCCTGCAGTTTGGTCATAATGAAATGGTTGAACTTGTTGTTCACCATTCCTTTGCGATCAAATTGCTCGATTCGTGCACCGTCTCCTGCTGACGTATCGTTGCGGAATTCAAGTACCAGCAGATCCGGATTATCGGTGCTGTATACGGTTTTCGCTTTACCGCGATACAACTCAGCTCGCTTTTGCATCTCATTAACTCCAAACATGAAAGAACCCGTGTTCAGCGGTGTTTCACCGCGCGATGACTGCCTGACGCAATCGTTTACTTCGCCGGGCGCTATTATGCCAAATCCAAAACAAAAAGGCCGGAGAATCTCCGGCCCTTTGGCAATTTATTTGTTCAGTGCACCCTGGAACACCGCCACCAGCGCATCGTTCTGCGCCTGAGTGAGCACATGGCCCTTCGGATCAATGAACTGCAGACTGCTGCGGTTATCCAAATCACCCACCTGCAATTTGTAATCGCCGTTTGGCAGTTCAGGATCTTTCGCACCAATCGCGTCAAACGCGCTGCTACCCGGCTGCTTGTAGGTCACTTTCAGACTACCCTGCGAGCGGTTGTCATCGGTGACTTCCATGCCCACACGCTTCAGCGCCGCTGGCAGACGCTGCCAGGTGACGTTAAACGGTGAACGCAGCACCAGCAGTGGCAGACCGGTATCATCTGCGCCGCTCTGGACGTCAATCTGCCCGGTCGCACGGCCTGCAGCGGCATCGGCGCTGGCGGTATCAATCTTATCCAGACCGGTGCTGATGTCGTTCAACATCTGGCCGGTATAGCGTTGGATCTGCGCAGGTGCAGTCACCGTCTCACCTTTCTGCTGCAATTCCAGCAGACGAACCGTCAGCACCTGCTGATAGCTCTGGTTCTGTACGCTGATCTGGTAGCGACCGCGATACTGGTTATCTTCATCCGCACGGTTCCACTGCACCCAATCGGTGGTCAGCTGCTGCCCAGCATCATCACGCTGTGCAATCGGGAACTTGTAGGACTGGATCACATTCACCACCTGTGACCAGATAGAGCCACGGCTGCTCTCAACCGCCAGCACACCGGTATTACCAGTGAACTGTGCACGCGTACCGTTCAGCAGCGCCAGAGGTTGAGCCGGAGGGCGAATATCCAGTTCTTTACCTACTGCACCCTTCGCAACAGTGTGCGGCACATCGTAATCGCCATTCTGCAGAGGCAGAATCATCCCCGCTGGGGCTTTTAAATCATGCAGTTCAGGCGCCTGCAGGTAAGATTCATCACCGCTGACCTGGCGCTTATAACGCTGATCGCTGGAACAAGCTGTTAGCAGCATCAGGGTGGACAAGCCCACCACGGTTGCCAGCGTCGAGCGCTTAACTGAATAACTCATTGATTCTCCCTAATTTATCGCAGACCCGCTTTAATCAGCGCCTGAGCCGTTTTCGCCTGACCGGCTTCGGTCAGTGGCGTCATTGGCAAGCGCAGCGTGTCATCCGCGATTAATCCTAGCTGTTTCGCTGCCCATTTGACCGGGATTGGATTGGGTTCACAGAAAAGCGTCTGGTGCAGGTGCATCAGACGCTGATTCAGGCGACGCGCTTCGGCAAAATTACCCTGTTGCGCCAGCGCACAGAGTTCTACCATTTCACGCGCTGCAATGTTGGCTGTAACCGAGATTACACCTTTGCCGCCCAGTTGCATGGAGTCCAGAGCTGTCGCGTCATCGCCGCTGACAATAATGAACTCATCATTAACCAGCTCTTGGATCTGAGAAATACGCGATAAGTTCCCGGTGGCCTCTTTGATTCCGATAATATTTTTTATTTCGGCCAGGCGAGCCACGGTTTCTGGCAGCATGTCGCAACCAGTACGTGATGGTACGTTATACAGCATCTGCGGCAGATCGGTGCTTTCGGCAATCGCTTTGAAGTGCTGGAACAGACCTTCCTGGGTTGGACGGTTGTAGTAAGGCGTCACGGTCAGACAACCCACCACACCGGTGCCGGTAAAGCGCTTCGTGAGAGAGATACCTTCAGCAGTGGCATTGGCGCCGGTTCCGGCAATCACCGGGATACGGCCATCCGCCAGCTCCAGGGTCTGCATCACCACATCGCCATGTTCTTCATGGCTGAGGGTAGCGGATTCGCCGGTGGTGCCAACAGAAACAATCGCCGCGGTGCCGCTGGCAACATGATAATCAATCAGTTTTTTCAAACTCTCGCGGCAGACATTACCTTTTTCATTCATTGGCGTAATGAGCGCAACAATACTTCCGGTGAACATGGGCTATCCCCTCGACAAACAAGTGCCTCATGTTACGTTTTACCTCGAAAGAAAAGCAAGCGAGCCAAGCCATTCCTACCCTTGTCAGCAGTTTTTTTTATGTTTACCTTATGGTTATTAGCGAACGTACAGGAAATACCATTTTGTCGCAGTCACAGCCGCACCATCTGGTGATCACCGCATTGGGCGTTGATCGTCCGGGTATCGTCAATACCATCACTCGCCACGTCAGTAGCTGCGGCTGCAATATTGAAGACAGTCGTCTGGCGATGTTGGGTGATGAGTTCACCTTCATCATGCTGCTTTCGGGGAGCTGGAACGCGATAACCCTGATTGAATCCACGCTGCCGATGAAAGGGGCTGAGCTGGAACTGTTGATTGTGATGAAGCGCACCAATGCGCGCGTCACCCCGCCGATGCCCGCCACAGTATGGGTGCAGGTGGAAGTGCCGGATTCTCCTCATCTCATTGAGCGCTTTACCGATCTGTTCGACAAACACCAGATGAACATTGCCGAATTGGTGTCGCGTATTACCCCGGCACAGGAAGGTGTCCCACCGACACTGTATATTCAGATGACGGCACACAGCCCGGATAATCAGGCCAGCGCACCATTTGAACAGGCCTTCAACAATCTGTGTGAAGAACTGCATGCACAAGGCTCAATTCGTCTTTATAGTGTCACCGACGATGCCAACAACACCCTGTAAACTAACGCCGGGTTATTTCTCCACACACTCTGCCATGCGGCATACCGTGTAGTGAAATAACCCAGAGGGTGGCACCCGCTGGGGCTTTTTGCCGCGAGGGTGTATTACCCACAGCATGAAGAAAAAATGGAGAGTTGTGATGAATCCACTGAAAGCCGGTGATACCGCACCGAAATTTAGCTTGCCCGATCAGGACGGCGAACAAGTAAATTTGGCCGACTTCCAGGGACAGCGCGTTCTGGTCTATTTCTACCCGAAAGCCATGACGCCGGGTTGCACCGTTCAGGCCTGTGGTCTGCGCGACAACATGGATGCGTTGAAAACCGTGGGCGTGGAAGTGCTGGGCATCAGCACCGATAAGCCTGAAAAACTGTCACGCTTCGCCGAAAAAGAGGTGCTGAACTTCACCCTTTTATCTGATGAAGATCACCAGGTCTGCCAGGAATTCGGTGTCTGGGGTGAGAAAACCTTTATGGGTAAAACCTATGACGGTATCCACCGCATCAGTTTCCTGATCGACGGTAACGGTAAAGTTGAGAAAGTCTTCGACGACTTCAAAACGTCGAACCACCACGACATCGTGCTGGATTATCTGAAGTCGGCATAAAACAAAACGGGTGCACAATGTGCACCCGTTCTCTTTACCCCTGCTGATGCTCCAGCGCCGTTTCCGGCCAGGCGCGCACCACCGCCTTGATTAACGTCGCCAGCGGGATGGCAAAAAACACGCCCCAAAAGCCCCACATCCCGCCAAAAATCACCACCGAAAGAATGATCACCAGCGGATGCAAGTTGACGGCCTCTGAGAACAGAATCGGCACCAGCACATTCCCATCCAGCGCCTGTACCACCAGATAAACGATAAACATCGTCCAGAAATCAGTGCCTAAGCCCCACTGGAACAGACCGACGCCAATCACCGGAATCGTGACCACCATGGCGCCGATGTAGGGAATCAACACGGAAATCCCTACCAGCACCGCCAGCAGCAGCGCGTAGTTGAGCCCTAAGACCAGGAAGGCAATCCAGGTGACAAAACCTACCGCGACCATTTCCAGCACTTTGCCGCGAATGTAGTTGGTGATTTGCTGATTCATCTCCTGCCAGACCACGCCCGCCAGACCGCGATTGCGCGGTAATACACGGCGCACGGCATTGAGCATCTGCTCTTTATCTTTCAGCAAGAAAAACACCATCAGCGGCACCAGCACCAGATAGATCATCAGCGTCATCAGCCCCACCAGCGAGGCCAGTGAGTACTTCACTAATGATTCCCCCAGCCCGGTCAGGCGACTACGCAGATTCTCAACGATGATATCGATGATGCCCGCATCCACCAGCGCCGGAAAACGCTTTGGCAATCCGGCGGCATACACATAGAGCTTGTTCAGCATATTCGGTAGATCACGCAGCAAGTTGATGCCTTGCTGCCAGGCTACTGGCGCGACAATCAACACCATCACCAGCAAAATACCGGCAAAAACAATCAGTACCATGCTGGTGGCACAGGTACGGCTGCATCCCAGGCGCTGTAATCGAACGGTTGGCCACTCCAGCAGATAAGCCAGCACCAGCGCGACCAGCAACGGTGCCAATAAACCACTGAAGAAAAACAGGATACAGAACGCCATCAGCAGGATCACCAGCAGGCCAATCGCCTGCGGATCGCTAAAGCGACGTTTGTACCATTGGAAAAGCAGTGCCAGCATTTCACTTCCTTGACGCCAAAAACGGGATGATGATTGTACAGAAATTTACGGCGAAAACCTGATGTGCATAAACCTGCATCTTAAGAAACCCGATGAGGATCTGCGCTGAGGTGCAGGCGGCAATGCCTGCGCAGCTAGCGTCCAATCGAGCCTGATAAATCACTCGATAATGTGCGTTAATGCATACCGGATAAATTGCAGAATCTTGTGCGTCTGCGCACACCGGATAAATCCTGCACGCTGGTGATAGGGCCGCCATTTAGGTCGACCCTTGCGGCACTAGCGGGTAATACTGCTCACCAGCGCGTCCTGGCCGGCAATCATCACACAGTTACGTCCGGCATTTTTCGCCTGATAGAGTGCAGCATCCGCCTGTTTCAGGCTCACATCTTGCGGCTCGTTATCGGCTTCCCAATGTGCGATGCCCACTGAGAGCGTGATATGCCCAACATGGTCAATCCAGCTCTCGGCAATGCTGGTGCGCACGCGCTCGGCAATCACCCGCGCTTCTTCCGTCGAGGTGGCTGGCAGCAGCATCAGAAACTCCTCGCCGCCGTTACGGCACACCACGTCGGTCTGGCGCGCACTGTTACGCAGGGTTCGCGCCACCTGTTTGATCACTTCGTCACCGACATCATGGCCGAAGTTGTCATTCACCCGCTTGAAATGGTCGATATCCAGCGCCAGCACCGCAAAGGGCTGACGCATGGTTTCGAAGTAATCCAGCACCGCACTCAGGCCCCGGCGGTTAAGCAAACTGGTCATCGGATCGGTTTGTACTTCCGATTTCAGCCGACCGATTTTGTCCTGTACCAGTCCGATCCCGGTGAGCAAGGCGCGCTTCACCTGAGCCGCTTCGAAGTACCAGGCACGAATGCCGCCAATTTCACCCGATACGCCCTGGGTATCCATCTGACTGGCTTTACGCGCCAGCTGCCATAGCGGTAAGGCAATCAGACGGGCGAAGATCACCGCCATTAGTAAGGTCAGGAGCGCAAACGGCACAGAATTTTTCAACACCTTCAGCAGCAAACCAGAGAGCGGTTGCAGGGTGACGTCCGTTGGCTTAAGTGCCACCACCATCCAGCCGGTGGTTGGCACGATGGCGTAACCCACCAGTTTCGCCGTATCCTCTTCTTTGACCTGCACCTCGCCATTGGTGCTCTCATTGCGTTGACGCTCGCTGACGATTTCCGGTGCAGTTTTGCCTATCAGCTGACTGTTCTGGTGATAAAGCACCTGATTGTTGCGATCCAGTACATAGACGCGCGTGCCATCCCGGTAGAATTGCTCACCGAGTAAGGCATTAAGAATACTTTTCTTCTTCAGATAGATGGTGCCACCCACATAGCCGAGGTAGCGCCCTTCGTTGCTCCAGATCGGCCAGGAGACAAACACAATCAGATTGTTGGCCGCTGAAATTGTCGGCTTACTCACCATCGGTTGACGCTGTGCCAGCGCCTCCCGTGAAGCCTGGCTGGTGAGCTGCATACCTTTAAGCATCAGTGACTCAGGCGAAATCGCTTTGACTATCCCATTGGTGTCGACCACGGCAACGGAGTTAAAGCTATTGGTTTGCTCACGCAGACGGTTCACTTCCTGCTGCGCCAGCTCCGGATTATCAAAATCCTTGCCTAATTGGGTCGCGCTGTAATGCAACTGCGACTGCGCCAGCTGGAAAAAGACTTCTGTCGTCGCGGCGAGTTTAGTGGCATAGGCGCGGTTGGCCTCAAGGGTGCTTTCGATCAGCACCATACGCTGCACGCGCCAGGTGGCGTACAAGGTATTGGCGAGCGTAATGACGATGCTGGTGATTGCCAGCAACGCAATCAGCGTACGCAGGTCAGTTTTTGGCCGGATGCGCATCAGCATGACGCAACCGCCCTGGTGTGAAAATTCATCATTCGCGTGCCTGACAATATAGTTATAGTTGGACGAGCTACCCCTGGTGAGGGAACCGCCAATTGTACACCTGCAAACCAAATTGAGCACGAACCATCCTGTCAGACACGCGTAATTATTCAGCAAACGTTGGCGCTAATCGATCAGACCATTCGCATCATAGAACGGCCACGGGCCTGGATAATCGCCGATAGCGCACTGGTGCGTCGTCATACCTTGCTGAGGATGCCAGCGATGTAACAGGAAACCCGGCGGCTCCAGCACGAAATTCGCCGGACCATTTTCAGACAAATCAAAGGCCACCTGATGCGACACGCCTGGCGCAACGCAGGCTATCGTACCGGCAAAGCGCGCCTGCACCGAACGATGCAGATGGCCGCTCAGCACACGTTCAACCTGCGGATGCTGGCGGATAATCGCCGCCAGCGCGTCGGGATTGCGCAGCGGCTGCTTGTCCATATGACCAATGCCGGAGATCAAGGGTGGATGGTGCAGCATCACCAGCGTGGGTAATTGTGGTTCGCGCTCCAACTGCTCTTTCAGCCAGGCCAGCTGCGCTTCATCCACGTAACCCCACGGCTTTTGCGGCACGCTGGAATCCAGTGCCAGCAGCTGCACTCCTTTCACCTGCGCCTGCCAGTTTAGGGTTTCGCCACGTTGCAGATAGTGGTGATCCGGGAACGCCGCGCGTAACTGCTGGCGATCGTCGTGGTTGCCCGCCATCAGCATGTACGGCAGTTGCAGACGACGCAGCGCCGTCCGCAGCGTTTGATACTCTTCTGCGGTGCCAAAATCCACCAGATCGCCGGTGATCACCACAATATCCGGGCGCGGCGTCAAACGATTCAGGGTGTCGATGACCCGCAACAGCGCCGCCTGGGTGTCGACTTTTTTGTAAGACAGGCGACCGTTCGCCTTGATGTGTAAATCGCTAATTTGCGCGATCAGCGTCAATGCTTCAGACACGAATTTCTTCCTCAGGATGCAGAAAATTGCAGGGCGGCGTCTTGCGCCAGCGTCCAGCTCACCGGTTGCCCGGCATGCCAGGCTTCACGCGCATGGCGATCGACCTGAATCGGCATTGCAAGGCCGATGTCGATCATCAGCCGCTGCGACGCGCCTAAAAAGGTGCTGGCAAGGATAAAGCCCTGGCGTGCGTAGCGATTATCATCGGCGAGTAGCACATCTTCCGGACGACAGAAGCGCTGAGGATTGCCGCGCTTATCCACATCGACGCAGTTAATCGCCCCGACAAAATCCGCGACAAACTTCGAAGCAGGATGCTGATAGATATTTTGTGGCGTATCGATCTGCACCAGACGCCCCTGCTCCATCACCGCGATGCGATCGCCGAGCGCCATGGCTTCTTGCTGATCGTGCGTGACGTACACGGCGGTGATCGCCAGTTTCTTCAATAAGATGCCGATTTCCAGGCGCAGGCGATCGCGCAGACGTGCATCCAGCGCAGCCAGTGGCTCATCAAACAGCAGTACTTTGGGTCTGGCTGCCAGCGCACGCGCCAGCGCCACACGCTGTTTCTGTCCGCCGGAAAGCTTATCAATGCTGCGCTGCGACAAGGCGCTGAGATCCACCAGCTCCAGCATCTCCTGCACGCGCGCTTCACGCTCGGCACGCGCCACGCCCTGCACTTTCAAGCCGTAAGCCACGTTCTCGGCAACGTTAAGATTGGGAAACAGCGCATAGTTCTGGAACACCATGCCAACGTTGCGTTTCTCAATCGGCAACGCGGTGACGTTACGATCGTCGAACCACACCTCGCCGCCCGCATCGCAGCGCTCAAGCCCGCTGATGATGCGCAAGGTGGTGGTTTTTCCGCAGCCAGAAGGCCCGAGCAACACCAGGGTTTCCCCGGGATTCACGGTCAGATCGAGCGGATGCAGTGCCAGTTGGTGATTGAAGTGACGTGAACAACCGCGCAGCGTCACGGTAACGGCCGCAGGATTCATGCCGCCTCCTTGTTTTGGCGCGATACCGCGCGGTTAAGCCAGTGATTCACCGCATTCAGCATCAGCAGCAGCGGCAAGATCATCAGAATGAAAATCAGCGTATACGCAGAACCCACTTCCAGTCGCATCGAGGCGTAACTGTCCGCGAGGCCGACCGGCAGGGTTTTGGTCAGTGGCGTATGCAGCATCCAGGTGATGTTGAACTCCCCTACCGACAGGGTGATCACCATAAAGGCACCGGCCAGAATGCCGTTGCGGCAGTTGGGCACCACCACGGTAAAGAAGCGCTGCCACAGGCTGGCACCGAGGCTGGCGGACGCTTCTTCCAGACGCGGCATATCGATCGCCTGCATCACCGCCAGCACCGGTCGCATCATAAACGGCAGCGTGAACAGCACGTGACCAATCAGAATAAACACCCAACTGTCACGCAGGCCGGAAAACTGGCCGTAAAGCAGAATGATGCCGAGCGCAGTGGCTAAGCCGGGCAGCGCCACGGGCAACATCAGGCACTCTTCAATACGTGCTGCCCAGCGGCCGGGCGCTTTCAATAAACCCCACGCGGCTGGCACGCCAATCACCAGAGTGACCAGCAAGCAGAACAGCGCTATCAGCAACGACAGCCAAAAGGTGTCGGCATACATTTCCCACACTTGCTCAACCCATTTCAGGGTCAAACCGCTGCGCAGGCCGATAAAGTAGTTATTGGTGACACCTGCCAGCATCGACAGCACCACCGGCACGATCATAAACAGCGCGGTGAGCGTGGTGACCAGCAGCTGCAGGCTAAACAATCCGCGACGATTCATGCTGCCCCCTTGTGTGCCAGACGGCGCGCCAGCATGAGCGCCAGCCAGGCGACCGCGCCCATGACCACCGACAGCGCCGCCGCCGTAGCGAAGTTAGCGTAGTTAGTAAATTCGCCATAAATGGTCAGCGGTAACACCGCCAAATTGGTGCCGAGGGTAAAAGCGGTACCAAACGCGCCCATGCTGGTGGCGAAACAGAGTGCGCCGGTCGAGAGCAACGCCGGCTGCAAACCCGGCACAATCACATCCCAGGTAATGCGCCACTGGCTGGCACCGAGTGAACGTGCCGCCTCCTCCAGCGAACGGTCAAGTTTTTCACTGGCCGCGACGAGCGTGACGATGGCGCGCGGCAGCGAGAAATAGAGATAGCCAATAAATAGGCCGGTCAGTGAGTAAGCCAGCGTCCAGCGCTCGTGCACCAGGCTCATGCTAATTTGCGCCAGCAAGCCCTGACGGCCAGCCAGCATCACCACCAGAAAACCGACCACGACGCCGGGAAAGGCCAGCGGGAAGGTCAATAAGGCGAGCAAAGTGCCGCGCCCCGCAAAGCGTTGACGCGCCAAAAAACAGCCGACAACAGCAGCAATCACCAGCGTCACGAGCGTCACGAGCGTGACAGCCAATGACAACAACACGGTATTTAACAGACTGAACAGGTAATTGGGCTGACTGATCACCGTCCAGTAGCCACTGTGCTGTGTGGTGCGATCGTTCTGCATACCGATTTGCAGCAGACGGGCAAACGGCAGCAACCAGAAGGCACAGAAAAACAGCAGTGCGGGCAGCGTCAGCCATAGCCAGCGGCTGCCCGGCAAAGTGCGAGCCTGGCGGCGTGAAGCCGCCAGGGTGTCGGAAATCGACATGATCAGTGGATCTCGCTCAGGTACTTAGCAGAGAAGGCTTTCTGCGCATCGGCCATCTGCTGATAGTCGACAGTTTGGGCGCGGGCGTAGTCGCTATCCGGCAGGAAGAATTTTTTCGCTTCGGGTGACATCGCTGAAGTACGCACCGGGCGCAGGAAGGCATTGGCCCAGATCGCCTGACCTTTGTCCGACAGCACATAATCGATCACTTTCTTGCCGTTGGCTTCGTGTGGCGCGTTCTTCACCAGGCTGATGACATAAGGAACCGTCACCGTGCCCTCTTTCGGGATCACAAACGCGACGTTGGCGTGATCTTTATATTTGGCGCGATAAGCATTGAAGTCGTAGTCGAGCAGAATCGGGATTTCGCCAGAGAGCAGGCGCGCGTAGGCAGTTTGCTTCGGTACGATTGGCTGGTTGGCCTGCAACTTCTTGAACCAGTTCAGTGCAGGCGTGAAGTCCTGCATGTTGCTGCCTTTCGCCTGGTTAACGGCCACCGCCGCCACATAGCCGACAAAGGCGCTGGCCGGGTCGAGGTAGCCAATCATCCCTTTGTACTCTGGTTTCAGCAGGTCATCCCAGGATTGTGGCACTGGCGCGCCGCCGAGCGCATCCACGTTGACCATAAAGCCCATGGTGCCCGAGTGCAGCGCGACCCATTTACCGTTCGGATCTTTCATTCCGGCTGGGATGTCATCCCAGTGTGCGGGCTTATAGCCGGTGATGACGCCCGCGCTATCGGCCTGGATGCCGAAACTGACGCCGTAATACACCACATCTGCCACCGGATTGCCCCTCTCCGCCACCATTTGCGCCAGCGCCTGGCCGGAGTTTTTGTTGTCTTGTGGCACGGTGATGCCGATATCTTTGGCAATGGCTTTGAGCTGTGTGCCCCAGTCAGCCCACTCGGGCGGACAGTTGTAGCAGATCGCGGTTTCGGCGGCCTGCGTCATCATACTGAACAGCGAACCGGCGGTCAGCGCGATCGCTCCTGCAAAAATTTTCATTTTTCGTTGGAATTTCATGGTGGTTCCCTGGTGTTGGTATCAAAAAGCGGTGGCTGGCGCGGCGATACTCTCACCGCTCCGCAACCGATGGGCCAGCACGCGGGTGCCGCGACTGGCTTGTTGTAACAACATATCGATGGCACAGGCACCGAGCATGTCGGCTGGCTGAGTGACGCTCGCCAGTGACGGCGCAATCTGCTCGCCAATATCGATGCCGTCGAAGCCCATCACCGAAAGTTGCTGCGGGATGCGTACACCGGCACGCGCCGCCGCACCAATCAGGCTGATGGCGAGCAAATCATTGGTACATATCACCGCCGTCAGCGGTGCTGCGCCCTGCAACTGCGGTTGCAGCAGCGCGAAATCAGAATGGGTATGGCTGGTCATCTCAATCACCGGCAGTGCAGACAGCCCGGCGCTGTGCATAGCGTCGCCATAGCCCTGATAGCGCAGGCGCGCACGATCCGATTGCAGCATCGGCCCGGCGACCATACCGATATGGCGATGCCCGAGAGACAGCAAATGTTCTGTGGCTTCACGCATCGCCTGCCGGTTGTCGACGCAAATGGCGGGCCAGTGACTTTGCTGAGGGACGTTGTGCGCCAACACAAACGGCATGCTGGCTTCATGCAACGTCGTCAGGACCGCGCTGTTATCCGCATCGGCCACGGTCAACACCAATCCCGCCACGCGCTGGCGCAGCATATGTTCGACAATCGCCGCTTCACGCTCTGGCTGGTAATCACTGGTCGCTACCAGCAAACCGTATCCGGCCGCGCGCGCCTGACGCTCCATCGCTTGTAACTGGCGTGAGAAAATCGGGTTAAGCAGCGAAGGCAGCAGCACACCCAGCGTGGTGGAGCTTTGCGTACGCAGTTGACGTGCAATGTGATTGGGGCGAAATCCGAGTTGCTCTGATGCCGCCAACACCTTTTCCAGCGTGTCAGGCCGTAACAGATGGGGATCAGAAAATGCGCGTGCAGCGGTAGCGCGAGATACGCCAGCCAGCTTTGCCACACTGATTAAATCGGACATGTTCGCCTCGTAAATGAGCAATGAGATCGATCTCATTGGCGCTTAAAGTAGCGGCGAACTGTGACAGCAACATCGCGGAGAGATGACGAAAAAATGACAGCAGCGCGAACTGCTGTCAGGCAGGAATTACAACATCAGGAAGGCGTAACCTTCGTTTTGCAACGAGGCAACCGTGGTACCGCTGGAGAGGGTGTGCGTCACGCGGGTATCGATCCAGTCCCGCTGTAGCTGATGGAAGGCCACCGACTGATCGCAGATTGTCACCTTCACACCCGCCTGCTTCAACTCATCGATCAATTTCAGGTTCGGGTTATCTGTGCCGTAAGCTTTGCGGAATTGATCGTTATTCAGCGCGGCAGGCACGGCATCGCTGTTGATTGACACCACAAAATTCAGCTGATTGAGCGGCACCCCGGCAGCGTAATAAAGGTTGGTGACACGCGCCACGCGTTCCAGTCCGAGGTTAGGTTGACGCACATCCCCTTCCGTGCGGTTGATCTGAAAAACGATCTTATTGCTCAGGCCTGGTGTATTCGCGGGGTTGTAATCCGGCGTATTCACAAAATGGATTTTGCCGTAGCCCGCGATGGCTGGCGTGCTCCAGAAGTCCGCTGGCTCGCTTTTGTTGTCAGCAAACTTGCTGCTGACCTTATCCACCAGCTCTGGAAGCTGTAACACATTACCGCCCACGAAACCCGCCAGTGCGGCGATGACAATATAGGACGCTGGACGCATTTCACTTCTCCTCGATAGAAGACCCTAAGCCCAATTACATTTGCAGGAAGGCATAACCCTGATTTTCCAGCGTCGACACTGTGGTCGGACTGGACAACGCATGAATAACCGATTGATCAATCCAGTCTTTCGGGAAGTGATGGAACGCCACTGACTGATCGCACACCGACACTTTGACGCCTAATTTGTTGAGCTCGCCGATCAGCGCCAGGTTGGGGTTGTCAGCTTTGTAGAATTGCTGGAAATGCGCGTTATCCAGCATGGCAGGCGTGGCATCTCCGGTCACAGAGACCACAAAGTGCAACTGATCGGCTGGCACGCCTGAAGCGATGTAGAGATTGACGACGCGGGCGACGCGCTCCAGCCCAAGATTAGGCCGCTTCATGTCCCCTTCGCTTTTGGTGATTTGAAACACCACTTTGTTGCTCAGCCCGACGACCGGTTTAAAGGCGGCATCAGATTCGTAATGGATTTTGCCGTAACCATCGACAGCAGGCGTGCTCCAGAACCCGTCCGGATCGGTTGGCTCGGCAGAAAAATGGCCCACCACTCGCTGATAAATATCATCACTTTTGCTGACGGTGGCGCCAACAAACCCACCCACGATCGCAATCAGGGCGTAAGAGACAACAGAACGCATAAAAACTCTCCGGCATGCACTGCGCTAATTCACAGTCCGTTTGAATAAAGTGCCTTATCTATATCACAGCGTGAGCAGGGCAAAAGTCCTGCAGTTTTGGCCTGTCCGGGGTTTTCATTGCGGAAATAATAATTAGTCAGGCTAATTGAATAATGCTTTCGATTGAGCCGAAGAGATGCCTAAAAAAATAACTGGCTTGAATCGACAGCTATCTGTTTAGGTTTTATCAAGCCAGTGGCGCTGAAAATATAACCATACTTAACTAAAATTTCGGCGACCCAATAAAAAATCACCATTAAAATCACTGATGGATAAAACAGGCCAGTTCACTGTTTTGACGTTTGTTTTTCAGAGTAAACCTGGAAAAGTTCATGCCAGATTCAATTATTTTGAGCAACTTTACGTAACTTTAACTTCTGAACCTGTAAAAGCGCTAATCTGGTCGTGGCGGACTATTCAATTTTTTGCTGCAATCAGCGCCCGCTGTAGCCATTTTTTCATTTTAAGTCTGTGTCGCTTCTTCATTTGCTTGTTACCACGCGCTGGTTAAGATAGAAGCGCTGCGTCAAAGGAAAGAACGCGCAGAACATTTGAACGACTTACCTGTCCAATTGCAGGTGACTTTTACAGGATCAAGGCATGTTTAACCGGTTGAAAAAATCAGTGCTGGCGGCCCTTATTCCTACGCTGCTGCTGACGCCCGCGCTCTCCGTGCGCGCGGACGTGAGTGATAATCTGCCCGATATGGGAACCACAGCGGGTTCGACGCTATCCATTAATCAGGAATTACAAATTGGCGACTTCTACGTGCGCCAACTGCGCGCCAGTGCGCCGCTGATTAACGATCCGCTATTAAATCAATACATCAATGAGTTAGGGCAGCGCCTGGTGGCGCATGCCAATTCGGTGCGCACGCCGTTTCACTTCTTTCTCATTCAGAATGACGAACTTAACGCGTTCGCCTTTTTCGGCGGCAACGTTGTGCTGCATTCATCATTGTTCCGCTACACCGATAACGAAAGCCAACTGGCGTCGGTGATGGCGCACGAAATTTCCCACGTCACCCAACGTCATCTGGCACGTGCGATGGAAGAGCAGAAGCGTAATGCGCCCCTCACCTGGGTGGGTGCATTGGGGTCGATTCTGCTGGCCATTGCCAGCCCACAAGTCGGGATGGCAGCATTGACCGGTACATTGGCGGGCACGCAGCAGGGCATGATCAGCTTCACTCAAGCCAACGAGCAAGAAGCCGACCGTATCGGCATTCAGGTGCTGCAACGCGCCGGTTTCGATCCGCAGGCGATGCCGAGTTTCCTGCAAAAGCTCGCCGATCAAAGCCGCTTCTCTTCTAAACCTCCGGAAATTTTGCTCACTCACCCCTTACCGGATAGCCGTTTAGCCGATGCGCGTAACCGTGCCAACCAAATGCGCCCGGTGGTGGTTCAGTCATCTGAAGGCTTCTATATGGCGAAGGTGCGCTCGTTGGGCATGTATGCCACGGGCCGTAATCAGCTGACCGATGATCTATTAAATGAATACGCTAAAGGGAATTCGCGTGAGCAGATGGCGTCGCAATATGGCAAAGCAGTGCAGTTCCTGCAGGCGAAAAGCTTCGACAGTGCGAAAAAAATCATCAGCCCGATGCTGGCGAAACAGCCGGATAACGTCTGGTTGCTGGATATCATGACGGATATCGACATCGGTCTGAACCAGCCTCAGCAGGCGATCAACATGCTAACCAGTGCCAAAGGTAGCAGCACCAATCCGGTGCTACAGCTCAACCTCGCTAACGCTTATGTCGAGGCGAAACAGCCCGCTAACGCCACGCGCATCCTCAATCGTTATACCTTTGCCCATCCCGATGACGTCAATGCCTGGGATTTGCTGGCACAAGCCTCGGCGGCACAGGGATTACGGGATGAGGAGTTGTCGGCACGAGCGGAAGGATTAGCACTCAATGGCCAGCTCGATCAGGCGATCACCACCCTGAGCAGTGCCAGCGCCCAGGTGCCACTCGGCAGCCTGAAACAGGCACGTTACGATGCACGTATCGATCAGTTCCGCGAACTGCAGAAGCGGTTCCGTCAGTATCAGAAAGGATAAAAATAATGGTGAGCATTTATCACAACCCGCGTTGCAGCAAGAGCCGCGAAACCCTGGCGCTGTTGCAGGATAAAGGCATTGAACCTGAAGTGGTGCTGTATCTTGAGACACCACCTGACGTGCAGACGCTGAAAAAACTGCTGCGGCAGCTAGGCATGAGCAGTGCGCGCGACCTGATGCGCCGTAAAGAAGACCTCTATAAAGAGCTGAATTTGGCCGACGTGCAGTTGAGTGAAGCGCAGTTGCTCCAGGCGATGGTGGACAATCCCAAACTGATTGAACGTCCCATCGTGATCAACGGTGACCAGGCGCGTATTGGTCGTCCACCTGAAGCGGTGCTGGAGATTATTTAAAGCCCCAGCGCTTCTTTCACAAAGGGAATGGTGAGCTTGCGTTGCGCGCTGATAGAGGCGCGATCCAATCGATCAAGCGTATCAAACAGCGTGCGCATTTCGCGGTCGAGGCGTTTCAGCAGGAAGCGCCCGACATCTTCCGGTAACTCAAAACCACGCAACCCCGCACGCAACTGCATCGCCTGGAGTTTGTCTTCATCAGACAGCGGTTGTAAGCGATAAATCTGGCCCCAGTCGAGACGTGATGCAAGATCGGGCAGTGCAAGATTGAGCTGACGCGGAGGACGATCGCCAGTGATCAACAAACGCGTTTTGCCGATTTCAAGAATGCGATTGTAGAGATCGAAAATCGCCATCTCCCACTCCGCATCACCGGCAATGCATTCGATATTATCGATACACACCAGCGCCAGATTCTCCATGCCATCCAACACTTCCGGCACGAACCAGGTGCGCTTATCCAGCGGAACATAACCTACCGCTTCACCACGCGCCGACATCTCTGCGCAGGCCGCGTGTAACAGGTGGCTGCGGCCGCCGCCTTCGCGTGACCAGAAATAGAGATAGCTGCCGTGCTGCTGAGAAAGTGCGCCTTGCAGCGCCGCCAGCAAAGACGGATTTTCCCCCGGCCAGAAACTGGCAAAGGTTTCATCATCGGGTAAATAGAGTGGCAGTGAAAGCTGTGCCGGCGTGTTCAGAAGTACCTCAACGGATGAGCAGGCAGAAAACGGCGCAAGTTTATCACGATCCTTGCAAGAGATGAACCAGGCTTCCCTGCCCGGCAAAGCGCATTAACTTTCGCGCTTTTCTTCGGCATCCAGTACCACTTCCTCGGGCCGTAACAGATTGATTACGCGGAAAATCAGTGCCAACGCGACGCCAACGATAGTGGCCAGCGCCATGCCTTTCAGTTCTGCAGCGCCGATATGCACTTTCGCGCCGCTGACGCCGATGATCAGGATCACCGAGGTCAGGATCAGATTCTGCGCTTTGTTGTAATCCACTTTAGATTCAATTAATACGCGAATACCGGAAGCCCCGATCACCCCGTACAACAGCAGAGAAACACCCCCCATTACCGGTACCGGGATCGCCTGAATCGCGGCCGCCAGTTTACCGACGCAAGAGAGTAGAATCGCGAAGATCGCCGCCCCGCCAATCACCCAGGTGCTGTATACGCGGGTAATCGCCATCACGCCGATGTTCTCACCGTAAGTGGTGTTTGGCGTGGAACCGAAGAAACCGGAGATCATGGTGGACAAGCCGTTAGCAAACATCGAGCGATGCAGGCCGGGATCGCGAATCAGATCTTTTTTCACGATATTGGCGGTAACGACTAAGTGGCCAACGTGCTCAGCGATCACCACGAGCGCCGCAGGCAGGATGGTCAACATCGCGGCCCATTCGAAGCACGGCGTGTAGAAGGTTGGCAGTGCAAACCACGGCGCATCGGCGACCGATTGCCAGTTCACAATGCCCATAAAGGATGAGAGCGCGTAGCCTGCCAGCACACCAATCAGAATCGGGATGATGGCGAGGAAGCCGCGGAACAGCACGGAACCAAACACCGTGACCGCCAGCGTCACCATGGAAATGATGATGGTTTTACTGTCAGGTGACGTGCCATCGGCTGGCAGCAGACCGGCCATATTGGCCGCCACGCCCGCCAGTTCCAAACCGATCACCGCAACAATTGCGCCCATCGCGGCGGGGGGGAACATCACGTCAAGCCAGCCGGTGCCGGCTTTTTTGACAATCAACGCCACCACGCAGAACAGGAAACCACAGAGAATAAAGCCGCCGAGCGCCACTTCATAACCCAGTGGCAACAGCAGCAGCACCGGTGAAATAAACGCAAAGCTCGAACCTAAATACGCCGGGATTTTGCCTTTACAGATAAACAGATACAGCAACGTACCGACGCCGTTGAACAGCAGCACGGTGGCCGGGTTGATATGGAACAGAATTGGCACCAGCACTGTGGCACCAAACATGGCGAACAGGTGTTGCAGGCTGAGTGGAATGGTTTGCAGCAGCGGTGGACGTTCGTCAACCCCAATCGCGCGACGAGTCATTGATATCCCCTTGAGTTGTGTTTTATTTTTTTGCCAAAAAAAAGCCGACTCTCTGGCCGGCTGTATGCTTTATTTATTTCGTTCCGAAGATCTTATCGCCGGCGTCGCCGAGACCCGGAATGATATAGCCCTTCTCGTTCAATCCCTGATCGATTGACGCGGTATAAAGCTCAACGTCTGGATGCGCTTTTTCCAACGCCGCAATCCCTTCTGGCGCCGCCACCAGCACCAACACTTTAATGCTGTTGCAGCCCGCTTTTTTCAGCAGGTCGATGGTTGCGATCATCGAACCACCGGTCGCCAGCATCGGGTCAACCACCAGCGCCAGACGCTCTTCGATGTTTGACACCAGCTTCTGGAAATAAGGAACCGGCTCCAGCGTCTCTTCGTCACGATAAACACCAACGACACTGATGCGCGCGCTTGGCACGTGTTCCAGCACGCCTTCCATCATGCCGAGGCCGGCACGCAGGATCGGCACCACGGTGATTTTTTTGCCTTTGATTTGATCGACATCAACCGGGCCGTTCCAGCCTTCGATGGTGACGCGCTCGGTGGCCAGATCGGCGGTGGCTTCATAAGTCAGCAGGCTGCCGACTTCAGAGGCCAGCTCGCGGAAGCGTTTGGTGCTGATATCATGCTCACGCATCAGGCCCAGTTTATGTTTGACCAGCGGGTGTTTGACTTCCACGATCTTCATGATTGTTCTCCCGGAATTGAGTTGAGCTAAAAAAAATCGCCGGATTATACCGCCTTTTTGCCGCTGCGCCACTTGTCATTGGTCAATGGCTTAGCGCGATCCGCGTGATCATAAGGATTGGCGAAAAATCAGCGCTGTGCAAAGCGGCATGAGATGGGACTCGCAAACGTTTGCCTGCACTGGTAGAATTAGCGCGCTTAATTTTTGCCACCAACCGCAATTCGCGTGGGGATTCCGCAGTGACCGACAAAACCTCTCTCAGCTACAAAGACGCCGGTGTTGATATCGATGCTGGTAACGATCTGGTTGACCGTATTAAAGGCGTAGTAAAGAAAACTCGTCGCCCGGAAGTGATGGGTGGACTGGGTGGCTTTGGCGCGCTCTGTGCGCTGCCGCAGAAATACCGCGAGCCTGTGCTGGTCTCCGGAACCGATGGCGTCGGCACCAAGCTGCGTCTGGCGATGGATCTCAAACGTCATGACAGCATCGGCATCGATCTGGTTGCGATGTGTGTGAACGACCTGATTGTGCAAGGCGCTGAGCCGCTGTTCTTCCTCGACTACTACGCGACCGGCAAACTGGATGTGGATACCGCTTCTGCGGTGATCACCGGCATCGCCGAAGGTTGCCTGCAGTCAGGTTGTGCGCTGGTCGGCGGTGAAACCGCTGAGATGCCAGGCATGTACCACGGTGAAGACTACGACGTGGCCGGTTTCTGCGTCGGCGTGGTGGAAAAATCAGAAATCATTGACGGTTCGAAAGTGCAGGACGGCGACGTGCTGATCGCACTGGGCTCAAGCGGCCCGCATTCGAACGGTTATTCGCTGGTGCGTAAGATTCTGGAAGTCAGCCAGACTGATCCAGAAACCAAACAGCTGGATGGCAAACCACTGGCCGATCACCTGCTGGCACCGACTCGCATCTACGTGAAAAATATCCTCAGCCTGATCGAACAGGTGGATGTGCACGCAATTTCTCACCTGACCGGTGGCGGCTTCTGGGAGAACATCCCACGCGTGTTGCCAGACAATACTCAGGCGGTGATTGACGAGAAGAGCTGGCAGTGGCCGTCCGTGTTCAGCTGGTTACAGCAGGCAGGCAACGTCAGCCGTCATGAAATGTATCGTACCTTCAACTGCGGCGTGGGCATGATCATCGCGCTGAGCCCGGCCGATGCCGATAAAGCGGTACAGCTGATGACCGACGCTGGCGAACAGGCGTGGAAAATCGGCGTGATTAAAGCCTCTGACTCAGAAGAGCGAGTGGTTATTAATCCATGAAAAAACTGGTTGTACTGATCTCCGGTAACGGAAGCAATCTTCAGTCCATCCTCGACGCCTGCGCAAGCGGGCGTATCAACGGCAGCGTCGCTGCCGTTTTCAGTAATAAAGCCTCAGCGTTTGGTTTGACGCGTGCGCAGGAAGCCAGCGTACCGGGTCATAGCCTCGCCGCCAGTGACTTTGCCGACCGCGATGCATTTGACCGCCAACTGATGCAGGAAATCGATGCCTATGCACCCGACCTGGTGGTGCTGGCCGGTTACATGCGCATTCTCAGTCAGGCGTTTGTCGCGCATTATCACGACCGGTTGGTGAACATCCATCCGTCGCTGCTGCCGAAATATCCCGGACTGCATACCCATCGTCAGGCGCTAGAGAATGGTGATGAAGAACACGGTACGTCGGTGCACTTTGTTACTGACGAACTGGATGGCGGACCGGTGATTTTGCAGGCGCGCGTTCCGGTATTTGCTGAAGATGATGAAGAAGAGATCACCTCACGCGTGCAGCATCAGGAGCATGCGATTTATCCGCTGGTGATCAGCTGGTTCGTCGATGGACGCTTGCAGATGCGTGATGGAAAAGCCTGGCTGAATGGGCAACCGCTGCCACCGCAGGGTTACGCACACGACTGATTTTCACCTTTTTCAGCCGCTTGCAGACACGTTGCCCCGCTTAATTCACCCCAGTCACTGGCTGATGTCAGCGCCTGGGGCTGCTAAAACCTGCTGCCTTTCTACGCCCTGAAAACGTAGAGCAAGTGGCTTATCCCTTAACCAAATCTACCCGTAATGTAATCTTCGGTTTTACGCGCTTTTGGCGAGGTGAAGATACGATCGGTTTCATCAAACTCCACCAGTTGCCCGTTATGCATGAACGCCGTGTAATCTGACACACGTGCCGCCTGCTGCATGTTGTGCGTCACCAGCACCAGCGTGAAATGCTGCTTTAACGTGGTCATTAACTCTTCGATCACTAGCGTGGATATCGGATCGAGTGCCGATGTTGGCTCATCCAGCAGCAATACTTCCGGCTCAATGGCAATGGCGCGCGCAATCACCAGACGCTGCTGCTGACCGCTGGAGAGCGTCAACGCATTCTGCGCCAGCTGATCCTTCACTTCACTCCACAGTGCCGCCGCACGCAGCGCACGTTCACAAGCTTCATTCAGCACGCGACGATCGCGCACCCCTTGCAGCCGCAAACCGTACACCACGTTCTCATAGATCGATTTTGGGAACGGATTCGGCCGCTGAAACACCATGCCAATGCGACGGCGCAGCGCGGGCAGATCCTGATTGGCCTGCATCACTGCATGCTGATCCAACAGAATTTCGCCCTCTATGCGGCAACGATCAATCACATCATTCATGCGATTAAAGCAGCGCAGCAGCGTCGACTTGCCACAACCGGACGGGCCAATCAGCGCTGTGATGCGGTTTTTGGGGATGTGCAGATCGATATTGTTCAGCGCCTGGCGTTCGCCGTACCACAGCGACAGCTGGTTAACGGTTAACGCGATGTCGTAATCGGGCGTCATCTAAAAACCTTTCTAGTGCGTCATGAGGCGGTAACGCTCGCGCAGCCGATGCCGCAGCGCCATCGCCAGCAGATTGAGCGACAGGATAATCACCACCAGCAGCAAGGCGGTGGCGTAAACCAGCGGTCGGTCAGCGTCGATATTCGGGCTCTGGAAGGCCAAATCGTAAATCTGAAAACCGAGGTGCATAAATTTGCGGTCGAGGTGCAGATACGGGAACACCGCATCCACCGGTAGCTCCGGGGCCATTTTCACCACCCCCACCAGCATCAGCGGGGCGGTTTCCCCGGCCGCACGCGCCACGGCCAGAATCAGGCCGGTGAGCATCGCCGGTACCGCCAGCGGTAACACCACGCGCCACAGCGTTTCCGCCTGCGTGGCACCCAGCGCCAGCGAGCCCTGGCGCAGATTATCCGGGATGCGTGACAGCCCCTCTTCGGTGGCGACAATCACCACGGGTAATGTCAGTAGCGCCAGCGTCAGTGCCGCCCACAGCAGGCCCGGTGTGCCATACGTCGGATTCGGTAGTGCGCGTGAGAAAAACAGCTGGTCGATAGTGCCGCCGATCAACCAGACAAAGAAGCCCAGACCAAACACGCCATACACAATGGATGGCACGCCGGCGAGATTCACCACCGCAATGCGCACCAGACGGGTTAAGGCATTACGTCCGGCATATTCGTGCAGCCACACTGCCGCCACCACGCCCAGCGGCATCACAATGATCGACATCAGTAACACCATCAGCACCGTGCCAAAAATCGCCGGGAACGCCCCGCTCTCGCCGCCGCCTGATGTGGGTGAATCGCTGACAAACTGCCAGATCTGACTGAAGAAGTGCTGCAACTTCTGCCCAAACGACATCGCATTTGGATACCAGGCATCCACCACCTGCGCCAGCGGAATAACGTGATCCTGCCCCTGCACATCGCGCAGCACCAAGGTGTCGCGTTCGCTCTCATGTTGCAGATGGGTCAGCTGTTGCGCTAGTGCGCTAAAGCGCCGCTGCAGCGCCACGCTGTTGGCATCGAATTCCGATTGATCCTGCAGGGTGAACGTGCCGCGCTGACGTTGCTCATCAGCTTGCTGCTGCAGGCTTTCCAGCTGTGCATTAAGGCGTGCCATTTGCACACGACGAATATGGCTGGCCTGACGTAACTGCTCATGCACCTGCACCAACCGCTGGTGCAACAGCGCATCACGATCCCGTGCGGTCAGCACTTCGTTTTCTTCCCGCAACTCAATCAGCCAGCCGTAAGCATTGCCGCCGCTGCGGCGCTGTAACACCATCGCATCTGCTGGACGGCGCGTTTTCGCCGCGCCCTGGCTATACAGCACACGGAAATCCGGTGCGGCAAAATCGCGATTGCCGGTTTTCACCACATAGCGCCACTGCTCGCCCTGCGGCTGTTTGTGCAGCGTTTCGCCCAGCACCATCACCGCCGAGCCTTCCGGCGGCTGGAACAGGTATTGATCCACCGGTTGTGGCCAGAAGGCGCGCATGCCCTGCCATGCCAGCAGGCCAATCAGCAAGGTAAACGCCAGTAAACACACGGCCACCGCACCGGCTGTTAGCCAGCGCCAGCGATCGTTTTGACGCATCGCTTTCATCCCTGTCCCTCATGCTGGCTGTAGCGCTGGCGCAGACGCTGACGAATCAACTCCGCGACGGTATTGATCACTAAAGTGAATATCAGTAACAACAGCGCACTCAGGAAAAGAATTCGGTAATGCGCACTGCCCGCTGCCGCTTCAGGCATCTCAATGGCGATATTGGCCGAAAGCGCACGTAGCCCTGCAAACAAGCCGCCTTCACTGACCGGCGTGTTACCGGTGGCCATCAGCACAATCATGGTTTCACCTACTGCGCGGCCAAAACCGATCATCAGGGCAGCAAAAATCCCCGCCGATGCGCCTGGCAGCACCACACGCGTCAGGGTTTGCCACGGCGTGGCGCCCAGCGCCAGTGAACCTTGTCCCAGTGCGCCTGGCACGCTGAATAGGGCATCTTCAGACAACGTGAAAATCAGTGGAACCAGCGCAAAGCCCATCGCCAGCGCTGCGACCAATAAGTTACGTTGCTCATAGTGCGCCAGCCGCTCGCCGATATCCGGCCACAGCTGCGTGGGCAACCACAGCGTTAACAGGGTCACGGCCAGCAATACCGGCAGCAGAAGAATCACTTCAAAACCGGGCCGACGCCAACGCAAGGGCAAGTGCGGACTGAGCACGCCGCACAGCAATAAAGTGACCGCCAGCACCAGCGGCAACAGCAGCACGCCGACCAGCGCAGTACCCACATGGGGTGCCAACCAAACCCCGGCTATCAATCCAATCACCACGCTCGGCAACGCACCCATCATCTCAATGCCCGGCTTCACCCAGCGGCGTAACCCCGGCGACATAAACCATGCGGTGTACATTGCCGCCGCCAGAGCCAGCGGCGTGGCAAACAGCAGCGCCAGCGAGGCGGCTTTGAGTGTGCCCAGCACCATCGGTATCAGACTGAATTTGGCCTGATAGCTGTCGCCAGCCGCAGTGGATTGCCATACCCAATCCGGCTGCGGATAGTTTTCGTACCAGATTTTTTGCCACAGATTGCGCCAGGTGAAATCGGGCCAGGGATTATCCAGCGCAAACTGTTGCCACTGCCCTTCCCGCTCCACAATCAGCGCATCACCGCGGGGTGAAAATGCCAGCGCCTGAATACCGGGAGCTAACTGCCGCGTCAAGATTGGCCCTTGCTGCTTGCTGGCGAACAGTTTGACTTCCCCCGCAGCATTAAAGGTGGCAAACACACGTCGTTGCGCCTCAGGTACGATCTTCACCGCATCCTGGCTGTGCTCAAAGGTATGTATTTCCTGCAGCCGTGGCCCTTTATCGCTCGCAATGGCAAACCACTGTTTCACCCCCTGTGCATCCTGAATCAGCAGCGTGCGGCCGCCGGTAAGGATATGCAGGCTTTGCGGACGCTGGTTTAGGGTCTGCGTTTCACGCAGTTGTGCGCCTTCTGGTGTGATTTGCCACACACGCAACAAGCGCCCTTCACTGGCGTACAGCAATGTGCCATCGGGGGATAACAGCAGATGCTCGGCTTGCTGCTGTGGCAGCAAAATCTGATTGACGGTTTGCTGGTTCTCCAGCGTCATCACGCTGATGCCCGCAGGCGTTTGGGCGGCAATCCGCCACTGGTGATCGCTCAGCGAGGCCAGCGCCATGGTGGTCACTGCGCCCTGCGCCAGACGCAGCGGACGATCGCCAAACGGGAAGAACCACTGGCCATGATTTTCGTGGATCAGCGGTTGCATCAGCAGCAGTGCGCCCTGCATATTGAGTAATACGCTACTGCTATTGCTGCTGATGACCGCCGCATCAGGATGCTGTTGCAGCGCCAGTGCCTCAACGGCGGGCTGTCCATCGAGCGGAAAAAAGCGCGCCTCATTGCGGCTGATGCGCCAGCCAAGCTGTCCATCGCTGCCCATCGCCAGCACCGGCGCTTTATCCCAAAGTTGGATATGAGTGGTGGCTTGCATGCCCGGCGCGCTGAAAAGGGGTAACACCACCCAAATCAGCCAGAAGAAAAGCAGCAGCATCAGCAGTAAAATGCCCACGCCGCAGCCTGTCACCACGCGACGAACTAACTGATCGACAGCGCGGCGACGGCGGTCGCTGAAATGGACAGGGATACGATTTATGCTCATGCAGGCCAGGTTACAGGTGAAAACACGTCGCTATGTTGCCCGTAGCTGATTGATAAGACAACCTTTGGCGTTGGACAAGCTTGCCATACTCTCGCCATAATGGTGACGGACACTGAGCGGAGGCGCATTTTTGCGATTTTCCCGCCGGACAATCCGTCCAGCAACAGCCTCACGGAGTCAGAATGGGTCAGGAAAAGCTGTATATAGAAAAAGAAATAAGCTGGTTAAGCTTCAACGAACGTGTGTTACAGGAAGCAGCGGACAAGACTAACCCGCTGATTGAGCGCATGCGCTTCCTGGGAATCTATTCCAACAATCTTGAAGAGTTCTACAAAGTGCGCTTCGCCGATCTGAAACGTCGCATTCTGATTGGTGAGGAACAGGGCACGCCGACGACCCTTCGTCATATCTTGAAAAAAATTCAGCTGCGGGTGCAGAAATCGGATCAGGAATTCGATGCACTGTATAACGACCTGCTGCTGGAAATGGCCCGTAATCAGATCTTCCTGATTAACGAACGCCAGCTGTCGCCGAATCAGCAAGAGTGGCTGCGCTATTACTTCAAACATCAATTACGCCAGCACGTCACGCCGATTCTGATTAACCACGACACCGATCTGATTGAATTCCTTAAAGACGACTACACCTATCTGGCAGTTGAGATTATTCGCGGCGACGATATTCGTTATGCGCTGCTGGAAATCCCGTCCGACAAAGTTCCCCGTTTCGTCAACTTACCGGCTGAATCGCCACGCCGCCGCAAACCGATGATTCTGCTGGATAACATCCTGCGCTATTGCCTGGACGAAATTTTCAAAGGCTTCTTCGATTACGATGCGCTGAATGCTTATTCAATGAAGATGACGCGCGATGCTGAGTACGATCTGGTTACTGAGATGGAATCGAGCCTGCTGGAATTGATGTCCTCCAGCCTGAAGCAGCGTCTCAACGCAGAACCGGTGCGCTTTGTGTATCAGCGTGATATGCCGGATGCGATGGTGGAAATGCTGCGCCATAAGCTGTCGATTTCGAACTACGATTCGATTGTGCCGGGCGGTCGTTACCACAACTTTAAAGACTTTATCGGCTTCCCGAACGTCGGCAAAGCCAACCTGGAAAACCGTCCTCTGCCACAAATTCGCCACATCGGCTTTGATGGCTTCCGCAACGGTTTCGATGCCATCCGTAATCGTGATGTGCTGCTCTACTATCCATATCACACCTTTGAGCACGTGCTGGAGCTGCTGCGCCAGGCGTCATTCGACCCAAGCGTGCTGGCGATTAAGATCAACATTTATCGCGTTGCCAAAAACTCACGCATCATGGATGCGATGATCCACGCCGCCTACAACGGTAAAAAAGTCACGGTGGTGGTTGAGCTGCAGGCGCGATTTGATGAAGAAGCCAACATTCGCTGGGCGAAACGCCTGACCGAAGCGGGCGTGCACGTGATCTTCTCTGCACCAGGCCTGAAAATTCACGCCAAGCTGTTCCTGATTTCACGTCGTGAAGGCGATGAAATCGTGCGTTATGCGCATATCGGTACCGGCAATTTCAACGAAAAAACCGCACGCATTTATACTGACTATTCATTGCTGACTGCCGATGCGCGTATCACCAATGAAGTGCGTCGCGTGTTTAACTTTATTGAAAACCCGTACCGCCCGGTGACGTTCGAGCACTTACTGGTGTCGCCGCAAAACTCGCGCGACATGCTGTATAAGTTGATCGATGCCGAGATCGCCAATGCTCAGCAGAAAAAACCGGCCGGCATTACGCTGAAAATCAATAACCTCGTCGATAACGGCTTGGTAGATCGTCTTTATGCCGCGTCATCTGCGGGCGTGAAGATCAATTTGCTGGTGCGCGGCATGTGTTCTCTGATCCCTGATTTACCGGGCATCAGTGAAAATATTCGCATTACCAGCATCGTTGACCGTTATCTTGAGCACGACCGCGTCTATATTTTTGAGAGCGGCGGCGAGAAAAAGGTTTATCTCTCTTCCGCAGACTGGATGACGCGTAATATCGATCACCGCATTGAGGTGGCCGTGGCGATCCTCGATCCCCGCGTGAAGCAGCGCATTCTGGATATCATTGCCATTCTGTTGAGTGATACCGTAAAAGCGCGCATCGTGGACAAAGAACTGAGTAACCGTTATGTTCCGCGCGGCAATCGCAAGAAGGTGCGCTCGCAGCTGGCGATTTACGATTACATCAAGAAACTGGAACAACCCGAATAACGCCTATGCCAATTTCCCATAAAAGTACGCCGAAACCGCAGGAATTTGCTGCCATCGATCTGGGCTCAAACAGCTTTCACATGGTGATTGCCCGTGTGGTCGATGGCGCCCTGCAAGTGTTGGGGCGGTTGAAACAGCGCGTGCATCTGGCCGATGGGTTAGATGCGCAAAATCGCCTGAGCGATGAGGCGATGGAGCGTGGCTTGAGCTGCCTGGCGCTGTTTGCGGAGCGTTTACAGGGGTTCAGCCCGGCAAACGTCACTATCGTCGGTACGCACACGCTGCGTATCGCCACCAATGCCGAAGAGTTCCTGCAGCGTGCGGCGGAGGTGATCCCTTATCCGATTGAAGTCATCTCTGGCAACGAAGAAGCGCGTTTGATTTTCATGGGCGTGGAGCATACGCAGCCGGAGAAAGGCCGCAAGCTGGTGATCGATATCGGCGGCGGTTCAACCGAGTTGGTGATCGGTGAGGATTTTGAACCGCAGCTGGTGGAAAGCCGCCGCATGGGTTGTGTCAGCTTCGCCAATCTCTATTTCCCGAAAGGGGAAATTTCGCCTGAACATTTCCGTCGCGCGCGTTTGTCCGCAGCGCAGAAGCTGGAAACCATGGCCTGGCAATATCGTCTGCACGGCTGGCAGTATGCGCTCGGCGCTTCAGGCTCGATCAAAGCGGCCTGCGAAGTGCTGCTGGCAATGGGTGAAAAAGAGAAGCTGATCACGCCGGAAACGCTGGAGATGCTGGTCTCTGAGGTGCTGAAGCACAAGTCGTTTAATGCGTTGAGCCTGCCGGGCTTGTCAGAAGAGCGGAAAGCGGTGTTTGTGCCGGGGTTAGCGATTCTGTGTGGCGTGTTTGATGCGCTGGCAATTCGTGAGCTGCGCCTGTCTGATGGCGCACTGCGTGAAGGCGTGCTGTATGAGATGGAAGGCCGTTTCCGCCATCAGGATATTCGCAGCCGCACCGCACAAAGTCTGGCAAACCATTACGCCATCGATAGCGATCAGGCGCGTCGTGTACTGGAAACCACCGAGCAGCTGTATCTGCAGTGGCTGGATCAAAATCCTAAGCTGGCAAATCCACAGCTTTCCGCGCTGCTGAAATGGGCTGCGCTGCTGCATGAAGTCGGATTGACCATCAATCACAGCGGCATGCAGCGCCATTCAGCTTACATCCTGCAGAACTCCAACATGCCTGGTTTTAATCAGGATCAACAGATGTTGTTGGCCATGCTGGTACGCTATCACCGTAAAGCGGTGAAGCAGGATGAAATGCCCCGTTTCACCTTGTTCAAAAAGAAACAGTTCCTGCCGATGGTGTTCCTGTTGCGTCTGGGCACGCTGCTGAATAATCAGCGCCAGGCAACAACCAAGCCGGACTCGCTCAAGCTCAAGGCCGATGACAGCACCTGGACGCTGACTTTCCCGCGTGGCTATCTGAGCCAGAATACGCTGGTGCAGCTGGATCTGGAGCGCGAGCAAGCTTACTGGAATGATGTTACCGGCTGGAAACTGACGCTGGAAGAGGAGTAATGCGGGCTGCTGGCCCGCTGTATCACTATGACAATTCGTCCCGACAATTTTTATGCCGAAAAATACGGTCTGACGCCGACCCACTCCGAAGTGTTGGCCGCGCTGCCTAAACTGGAAGTGGGTAAGGCATTGGATCTCGGTTGCGGCCAGGGGCGTAACAGCCTGTTCCTCAACCAACATGGCTTTGACGTCACCGGCTGGGACAGCAATCCCCAGAGCCTGGAGCGCCTGAATAGCATTATCCAGGAAGAGAATCTGCAGAATATTCGCACCGAACTGTGCGACCTCAACCAGGTTCGTTTTAACGGCGGCTACCAGTTTGTGCTCTCGACCGTGGTGATGATGTTCTTGCAACCGGAAACCATTCCGCAGCTGATAGCCGACATGCAGGCCAGCACGGTGAAGTATGGTTATAACCTGATTGTAGCGGCAATGAGCACGGATGATTATCCGAACTCACAAGGCTTCCCGTTTACGTTTAAATCGGGTGAACTGAGCGACTACTATCGCAACTGGCATATCGTGAAGTACAACGAGGATGTCGGCGAACTGCACCGCCGCGACGAAAACGGTAACCGCATCAAGTACCGCTTCGCCACGCTTCTTGCGCAAAAAGCCAGCTACTGATAAAAGGCCGCGTGTTGCGGCCTCATCTAATATTGATCAATGTAGCTTTAACCCTTGCTGCTCATTTTTCACACAGCGATTGACCTGAAGATCTAACTGTGACTAAATGTTGCTACCGCCCGATGGGCATTTACAGGAACCACCCCGCGTGAACAGCGCCATACCTGCACGAAGACGTCCCAAAACCGGCACCATGACTCGCATTATTTTGCTGATCAGTTTCTTTATTTTGGTTGGCCGTCTGATTTTCATCATCCCCGGTGCGATTGAGCACCATCAGCAAAAAAAAGCCGCACCTGAGCCGGTCACCACACTGAGCACCAGCGATTCGCGCTAAGGAACTTGCGGGTCATCGTTGCTTGCCGCTGCACATTGCCCGTTTGTGACAATGCCGCTAAATACGCCCTGATTACCCGCAACGCGCTACACTTTGACCTGACTTTACAGACACAAGGGACGCGTTATGTCTGCTCCGTATGCACAACAATTAACTGAAATCCGCCAGCGCATCTTGCATCTGCTCCTTAGCGAGGACGATCTCGTTGATGTGCTGCTGGATAAATCTATCGATCTCAATGCCGCCGAGCTGCGGGAGATCACCGACTGGCGCCATCAGCTGGAAGAAGAGCTGCAGCAGCTGCATGCTGCTGACTTAGCGGATATCCTCGAAGCGCTCCCTGAACAAGAACGTCTGGCATTATGGCGCCTTGTGCCCTCCGAGCAGCGCGGTCGCGTGCTGGTCGAAGCTTCAGAAACCGTCTGGGCCAGCCTGACGGAAGGTATGACTGATCGCGAGATTCTGCACGCTATTGAGCCGCTGGACATCGACGATCAGGTATATCTGGCACGCTATCTGCCGCGTGACTTAACCGGACGTTTGCTGACCACGCTGGAGCCAAACCTGCGTGCACGCCTGCTGGAAGTGATCGAGCTTGATCGCGACCGTGTGGGCCAGGTGATGGATTTCAATATTCTGACGGTCCGCTCTGACGTTACCCTCGCTACCGTGCAGCGTTTCCTGCGTAAGCGCAAAAGCATGCCGGATGGCACCGATAAAATCTTTATTACCGACGAACAGAACCAGCTGCTGGGAGAGTTATCACTTACCGACATTTTGCTCAACAAGCCTAAAACGCTGGTTTCTGATGTGATGAATGCACGCCCGACCACCTTTCAGCTTGATGACAAAGCCGAAGAAGCGGCCAGTGCCTTTGAACGTTATAACCTGATTTCCGCCGCCGTTATTGATGCTAAAGGCAAGCTGATTGGGCGTATTACCGTAGAAGACGTGATCGATCTGGTCAATGAAGAGAACGAAAGCAACATCCGTAAGATGGGGGGTATCAGTCAGGGCGAAGATGTGTTTGCGCCCGTGCGCAAAGCGGTTGGCAAGCGCTGGGCGTGGCTCGCCATCAATCTGTGTACTGCATTTATCGCTTCTCGTGTGATTGGCCTGTTTGAAGAGACGATATCCCAACTGGTAGCGTTGGCGGCACTGATGCCCATCGTGGCCGGAATTGGTGGTAACACCGGCAACCAGACCATCACCATGATTGTGCGCGCCCTGGCGCTGCATCAGGTGGAACCCGGTAACTTCTCCTTCCTGGTGGTACGTGAACTCGGCGTTGCCCTGATAAACGGGCTGTTCTGGGGCGGAATCATGGGCAGCATCACCTGGTTGATGTATGACAACCTGCAACTCGGTGGCGTGATGATGCTGGCAATGGTGCTTAACCTGCTGCTGGCGGCACTAATGGGCGTGCTGATTCCGTTGATCATGACCAAGATGAAACGCGACCCGGCGGTAGGCTCCAGCGTGCTGATCACCGCCATCACCGACACTGGCGGTTTCTTTATTTTCCTTGGATTGGCGACGGTGTTTTTGCTGCACCATTAAATCAAAGACAGTGCGCGTAACGTTGCAACGCTTGCTGCAAATTGAGTTGTAACGTTGCGCGTGCCAGTTCGCTGATGCCTGGTGTTACGCGGGATGATCCGCGTTGATTTAACCACTCGACCACATCGATAAGGTGCCACAGCGCGGTTTTACCATCATGAATCGGACGTGGAAACTGCGGGCTGTGAGTGAGCATTAACTTACGCATATTCTGGCGCGACACGCCAATCAACTCAGCAATATCCGTGAGGCCCACCAGATCGGGGGCCGCTTCAATCAGTTCAGCATCGGGTAAAGCCTGAGTGATTTCAGCTAAGGCATCGCGAATCGCTTGCTGCGCACTCTCCGCTTCCCGGCAGTACATCAGACTCAATTTGCCTGCTACGCCGTTGCCCACCAGCGCATCAGTGCAACCGGCAGCGCCGAGTCGTTCCAGGGCTTCGTCATCAGAAACGGCCTCACTCAACTGAAAACGCAAAGTGAATTCAAATTCCATTTTTTCATCCTTATCGTTTCACTTTTGAGCAGTTATCCACCACTCGCTTTAACATCCTGGCGTGATTTTCAGGGCTCTTAGGCGTGCGCCAGATACAGGTAATACAGAAATCACCGCATCGACACTCTGCCGAATTCTCCGGACAATACATTTTGCCCCACGCATGATGCCCACCTTGCACAATTTTCCATCCCTGAACTTCCGCATAACGTAAAACGCTCTCAATCTCTTTGTGCGGGTGTCGCTTCCGCTCTGACATTGCATGCCACCTTATACTTTGATTTTATGGTTGTCAATTGACAACCATCACGAATATTCAGAGGCTATGTCAGCAGTATTTAAGGCGAGAAAAAACAAGGAGTGTCCTGAGAATCCATGCTTATATTGTTGTTGGAAAACAGCGCACAAAATCGAGCGCGCCTGAGTTCAAGCGCATATACACTTAGCGCTATCACTGACCTGAGGGAGAAACAGCATGTTTAAAGTTGATGATTTTGTGCAGTCGAAGACCGGTGGCCCAAAGATGCAGGTCACACGGGTTGAAGGTGAGTTGCTATGGTGCGCGCGTATTGACGATCCCATCAAACGTGAGATCGAGGTCAGAGCAGATAGCGTGAATTTGTATCATGAAGAGGGCGATTTCGGCGTGTGCTGATGCTTCCGTTCCGCGATAAATAGCGCCGCTACTGGTCAGTGCACCCTGCCATAGCGGCGTAATTTATTGTGTAATGCCTGGTTTTGATCGCCATGAATGACGCCCTACATTGCTCGGTGCGGTTAATGATGCCCTTACATTGTTTGGTGCGGTTTTCGTAGAGTGCGCATTCATGCGTACCAGGTTAAACAGCACCCACTGGCTTAAGTGAATGGCATTACGCAATTTATTGCACGACGTGAACGCAGACAATCACGGATTGTCCTTTTGCAGATTATCTTGCCCAATCCCGCCAATAAACGGCAAGCGCAGTTTTAATGGCGTGAAGTCCAGCCCCAGATTCAATCCCAGCACATTCACTTCCAGCCCTTCTTCCGCCCCCAGGGTGACGCCTAACACACCCAGCAAGGACACCTGTAACCCGCGCCCCGACGGTGGTAATCCAATTGGATGAAGCAGAGAGCGATAATCTTTGCCTAAAGCATTGGCAGGCAAATCCAGCTTCAACGCAGGCACTTCACGGCCAATGTGCGCCATAAAGGTGTTACTGTTCGGTCCAGGCCAGGCATGATAGGTCGTTGGCCATGGATAGGATTTTATCGCCGCTTCGATCTGCGGAATCATCGCTTCGGCTTCTTTACCACGATGCTCCACCAGCAAGCGCGGTTTTGCGCCGTACCAGTATCCATCCGGCAGGTTTGCGTTGCGACGCACCTTATCGCCGCTGCCCCAGCTGATCACTTCGTAGCGGTTGTACTGCGTCTCCCCGGCACGCTTAAAAATGATCCACGGATGTACCGCGACAGCGCCCTTCCAACCATAAGTGGGCGCGGCATAGGCCTGCACAATAGCCAGATTGGCATATTGGTGTGGGTCCGGCGCTAACCCGGCCGAATCCCGTCGCGCCGTCGCCCAACCACCGCGCTCGCTGGTCAACTCACCGGTGCGCGTGGCCTGCGCCAGGCTGGCTGCCAGCGAGAGCAGTACAATACAGAGGAAAGAGAGGAGAAAGGCTTTCAATGGCAGCATCGACGGCATCCTGATGAGTAATCATTCACCCGTCATCATGCATTGGTTTAGGTGAGTTTGTATTCACTAACTATGCTTTGCTGTCTTGAAAAGAAAAAGCCCGCATTGATGCGGGCTTGATCGGCAATTCAATGAGTGGAAATCATTCCCACTCAATCGTGGCTGGTGGCTTACCAGAGATATCGTAAACCACGCGAGAAATGCCGTTCACTTCGTTGATGATGCGGTTGGAGACACGGCCGAGGAAATCGTACGGCAGGTGCGCCCAGTGCGCGGTCATGAAGTCGATGGTTTCTACTGCACGCAGTGAAACAACCCAATCATATTTACGACCGTCGCCCATTACGCCAACAGAGCGCACTGGCAGGAACACGGTGAAGGCCTGGCTAACTTTGTTGTACAGGTCAGCTTTATGCAGTTCTTCGATGAAGATTGCATCCGCACGACGCAGCAGGTCGCAGTACTCTTTCTTCACTTCGCCGAGGACACGCACGCCCAAACCTGGACCTGGGAACGGATGGCGATACAGCATGGCGTATGGCAGACCCAGTTCCAGACCGATCTTACGCACTTCGTCTTTGAACAGCTCTTTCAGCGGCTCAACCAGGCCCATCTTCATCTCTTTCGGCAGACCGCCCACGTTGTGGTGCGATTTGATCACGTGCGCCTTGCCGGTAGCAGAAGCAGCAGACTCGATCACATCTGGATAGATGGTGCCCTGTGCCAGCCATTTCACGTCAGTCAACTTCAGCGCTTCTTCGTCGAACACTTCAACGAACACGCGGCCGATGATCTTACGCTTGGCTTCGGGATCGTTCTCGCCCGCCAGTGCGTCAAGGAAACGATTCTCAGCGGCAACGTGAACGATGTTCAGACCAAAGTGGTCGCCAAACATGTCCATGACCTGCTCAGCTTCATTCAAACGCAGCAGTCCGTTGTCCACGAACACACAGGTCAGACGATCGCCGATGGCACGGTGCAGCAGCATCGCAGTGACAGAGGAATCCACACCACCTGACAGGCCCAGGATCACTTTGTCCTGACCGACCTGCTCACGAATACGCTCTACCGCATCTTCGATGATCTTAGCTGGGGTCCACAGTGCTTCACAGCCGCAGATGTCGCGGATGAAGCGCTCCAGCATGCGCAGGCCCTGACGGGTATGCGTCACTTCTGGGTGGAACTGCACGCCGTAGAATTTCTTCTCTTCGTTAGCCATGATGGCGAACGGACAGGTTTCGGTGCTGGCAACCGTTTTAAAACCTGCTGGGATGGCGGTCACTTTGTCACCGTGGCTCATCCACACGTCCAGCAACGGTTTGCCGGCAGCGCTGATGGCATCTTCGATGTCACGCACCAGTGCGCTCTGGGTCAGCACTTCAACCTGCGCATATCCAAACTCACGCTCGTTGGAGCCTTCAACCTTGCCGCCCAGCTGCATTGCCATGGTCTGCATGCCGTAGCACACGCCCAGCACCGGTACGCCAGCATTGAACACGTATTCTGGTGCTCGTGGGCTGTTCAGCTCAGTGGTGCTTTCCGGGCCACCTGACAGGATGATGCCGTTTGGATTGAAGCTACGAATCTGCTCTTCGGTGACATCCCACGCCCAGAGTTCGCAGTAGACGCCCAGCTCACGCACGCGGCGCGCGACCAGCTGCGTATACTGAGAACCAAAATCGAGGATCAAAATACGATGTTTATGAATATTTTCAGTCGTCATTGAGGCGTTTCCATTGGGATGGACTTAATAATAAAAGCGCCCGGCAGGTGCCGGGCGTTGAATCTTACGGGATTATGAACCCATGCGGTAGTTCGGTGACTCTTTGGTGATGGTCACATCATGCACGTGGCTTTCGTTGATACCTGCGCCACTGATGCGCACGAACTCGGCTTTAGTACGCAGATCGTTGATGGTTGGGCAACCGGTCAGGCCCATGCAAGAGCGCAGACCGCCCATTTGCTGGTGCACGATCTCTTTCAGACGGCCTTTGTACGCTACGCGACCTTCGATACCTTCTGGTACCAGTTTGTCAGCCGCGTTATCGGTCTGGAAGTAACGGTCAGATGAGCCTTTAGACATCGCGCCCAGTGAACCCATACCACGGTAAGATTTGAACGAACGGCCCTGATAAAGCTCGATTTCGCCTGGAGATTCTTCAGTACCCGCCAGCATAGAACCGACCATCACCGCGGCCGCGCCTGCGGCGATCGCTTTGGCGATGTCACCTGAGAAACGAATACCACCATCAGCCACAACCGGGATACCGGTGCCTTCCAGCGCAGCAACCGCATCAGAAACGGCGGTGATCTGTGGTACACCTACGCCAGTCACGATACGCGTGGTGCAGATTGAACCAGGGCCGATACCCACTTTCACCGCGCTCACGCCCGCTTCGGCCAGTGCCAATGCACCTGCACCGGTCGCCACGTTGCCACCGATGATGTCCAGGTCTGGATACTTCGCACGGGTTTCACGGATACGCTGCAGAACGCCTTCAGAGTGACCGTGAGAAGAGTCGATCAGCAGAACGTCAACGCCCGCAGCAACCAGCGCGTCAACACGCTCTTCGTTACCCGCGCCCGCTCCAACCGCAGCACCCACACGCAGACGGCCTTCCGCATCTTTACAGGCGTTAGGTTTACGTTCTGCTTTCTGGAAATCTTTAACGGTAATCATGCCCAGCAGGTGGAAGCTGTCATCAACAACCAGCGCTTTCTCAACACGTTTTTCGTGCATTTTCTGCAGTACGATGTCGCGCGCTTCACCCTCTTTAACAGTGACCAGACGCTCTTTCGGTGTCATCACTGCGGAAACTGGCAGGCTCAGGTCAGTCACAAAGCGTACGTCACGACCGGTGATGATACCGACCAGTTCGTTGTCTGTGTTCACAACCGGATAACCCGCAAAGCCGTTGCGCTCGGTCAGCTCTTGCACTGCCGCCAGCGTGGTGGTTGGCAGCACAGTTTGCGGATCGGTCACTACGCCACTTTCGTGTTTTTTCACTTTACGAACTTCATCCGCCTGGCGCTCAATCGACATGTTTTTGTGGATAAAGCCCAGACCACCTTCCTGCGCCAGTGCAATTGCCAGACCGGCTTCGGTCACGGTGTCCATGGCAGCAGACAGCATAGGGATGTTCAGACGGATGTTTTTCGTCAGTTGGGTGCTGAGATCAGCGGTGTTCGGTAAGACAGTGGAGTGAGCTGGAACGAGCAGAACGTCGTCAAAAGTGAGGGCTTCTTTAGTGATTCTTAGCATTGCAATATCTCCACCTAGGGGCGATTAAAACAGATAAAATATTGCCGCGGCATTATACAGGCCGAAATCGATTGCCTCCAGTGTTTTTTAGGAAAAAGTCTTGATCCTTCGGGTGAGCAATGTAGTATCGGTTGATTAACCCTCTGATTTAAAATTTGATCTACATCACATGTCGCTACCGCCAACCGCCAATATTTTTACTGTCAGCCGCCTGAATACCACGGTGCGCCAACTGCTGGAAAATGAGATGGGCCTGGTGTGGCTCAGTGCTGAGATCTCAAATTTTAGCCAGCCCTCTTCCGGTCACTGGTACTTCACCTTAAAGGATGATGGCGCACAAGTTCGCTGCGCGATGTTCCGAAACAGCAACCGCCGCGTCACCTTCCGTCCCCAGCATGGTCAGCAGGTTTTGGTGCGCGCCAGCATTACGCTGTATGAACCGCGTGGCGACTATCAACTGATTATCGAAAGCATGCATCCGGCCGGTGAAGGCTTGTTGCAGCAGCAGTTCGAACAGCTAAAAGCGCGTTTGGCAGCTGAGGGGTTGTTCGATCAGCAGTTCAAACAGCCGCTGCCGGATCCGGCACGTCAGGTTGGCGTCATCACCTCCGCGACCGGCGCGGCGCTGCATGACGTGCTGCGCGTGCTGCATCGCCGCGATCCGTCGCTGCCCGTGATTATCTATCCCACGCCAGTGCAAGGTGTCGATGCGCCCGCAGCCATCGTGCGTGCCATTGAACTGGCGAACCAGCGTGATGAGTGTGACGTGTTGATTGTCGGCCGTGGCGGCGGCTCGCTGGAGGATTTGTGGAGCTTTAACGATGAGCGCGTGGCGCGTGCTATTTTTGCCAGCCGCCTGCCGATCGTCAGTGCCGTCGGCCACGAGACAGACGTCACCATCGCCGACTTTGTCGCCGATCTGCGCGCCCCTACCCCATCTGCGGCGGCAGAAGTCGTGAGCCGCAATCAGATCGAACTGCTGCGCCGTTTGCAGTCACAGCAGCAGCGTATGGAAATGGCAATGGATTTCTACATTGCAGAGCAGCAACGCCGTTTTACCCGCATACAACATCGTTTGCAGCAGCAGCACCCACAGTTGCGCCTGGCACGCCAGCAAACCACACTGTTCCAGCTGCAACGCCGCCTCGGTGAAGCGATGGATCAGCGCCTGCGTGTGGCTAATCGCCAGCAGGATCGCGTGTTACAGCGCCTCAATAATCAGCAGCCGCAGGGCCGCATTCTGCGTGCACAGCAGCAGATGCAGCAATGGCAGTATCGCCTGCAACAGGGCATGGAGAAGCAGCTGAATCACAATCGTCAGCGCTTTGGTAATCTGGCCGCGCAACTGGAGGGCGTCAGTCCGCTTGCCACACTGGCTCGCGGGTTTAGCGTGACCACGGATACGCAAGGCCAACTGGTGAAGAAAACCCAGCAATTGCATAAAGGTGATTTACTGCGCACCCGCCTCGATGACGGCTGGGTGGAAAGCCAGGTGACCGCACTTGAACCGCAGAAATCACGCCCCCGTAAAGCACGCTCCTAGCTGAAAAACTATACTTCTGGCATGTTCCCTCACGGCCAGGAGTTAATATGACCTACAGCGTTATTCCTCCGTATATTCTTCGCAATATTATTGACCATTGTTCGGGTGCGCCGCAGGAGTCTGCTCGCCGCACCCTAACCCATGTTCAGCAACTGATGGCTGAACACAACCATAAAGCGGCCAGCTCGGCCACCGCCCACCCCGGAACCGTGCTGCGTGCCATCTATGATGCTGAGAATACGCAAAATCTGCCTGGCACCCTAATCCGCGATGAAGGCCAGCCGGGCAATGGCGATGTGGCGGCTGAAGAAGCCTGGAATTATCTCGGCATCACCTACGATTTCTACTGGCAGATCTTCAAGCGCAACTCACTGGATAACAAAGGCCTGAAGCTGGATGGCACCGTGCATTATGGCAAGGAGTATCAGAACGCCTTCTGGAACGGTCAGCAGATGGTATTTGGTGACGGCGATGGCGAGATCTTTAATCGCTTCACCATTGCGCTGGATGTGGTGGCGCATGAACTCACCCATGGCGTGACGGAAAACGAAGCAGGACTGGTTTACTTCCAGCAATCCGGTGCATTGAATGAATCGATGTCTGATGTGTTTGGCTCGCTGGTGAAGCAGTTCCACCTGCAGCAAACGGCCGATCAGGCTGACTGGTTGATTGGTGAGGGCTTGTTAGCAGCCGGCATTAAGGGGCGTGGGCTGCGCTCGATGTCCGCACCAGGCACGGCTTACGATGATCCGAAACTCGGCAAAGACCCACAACCGGCGGATATGGATCATTACATAGAGACACGTGATGACAACGGCGGTGTCCATCTCAACTCAGGCATTCCAAATCGCGCTTTTTATCTCGCCGCGAAGGCGTTAGGCGGCTTTGCCTGGGAGCTGGCGGGTCATGCCTGGTATGACACGCTCTGCGACAAGACGCTGCCGCAGGATGCCGACTTCAGTACCTTTGCCCGTTTCACCATTGAACATGGTGGCAAGCGATTTAACCGCTCGGTGGCGGAAGCAATTCAATCCGCCTGGCAACAGGTAGGCGTAACGTGAATATTCAACTGACTGATGACGCCATTATCGAACTGGCGCGTGAAGGCGGCATTGCTTTTATCCCCAACCTGCGAGGCGAGCGCCGCTTTGCTCTGGCACAACTGCCAGAACCGCAAAAACAGCGGGTGTGTAACGTGCTGGAGCAGGCATTACCGTTGGGGGAACCGGAAGATCAGGCGGCGAATCTTGGACGCGGCGATCAGCGTTATTTTCGTATTCAAATCACCTATGCCACCCATCATGAAGCGGGCTCTATCGTGATTTTGATTCCTGAAACCGCAGCCTCGCCTGAATTAGAAGCACTTTGGCGCGACGGCCAGTGAAGAACTCGGAGATCTCCCAAGGCAACCTGTAACTTACTGACTATAATCATTAATGTGGCTAGCTAGTCCACGTCGAAGAAAACACCCTTAGATGAGGTCTTTGCTATGACACAAAAAAAGCAACGAGGTGGTGCCGGGAACTTTGCAGAGGACCCGGAGCGCGCCAGGGAAGCCGGCAGTGCTGGCGGCAAAGTCAGTGGGGGTAATTTCAGAAACGATCCTGAAAGAGCCAGGGAAGCTGGAAGAAAAGGAGGTCAAAAAAGCCGTCGCCCCTCCAAGCAGCAGTGAATAAGGTACCTTAAGGAGTGAAGTACGCCACGGAAGGTTCATAAAAAAAGGCCGACATCATGATGTCGGCCTTTCTTCTTACTGAGGCTTACTTGCTGTCTGGCAGCGCGTAAGCAATCACGTAATCACCACGGTCTGGTGACTGACGTGCGCCACCGGCGGAGATCAGGATGTACTGTTTGCCATTTTTCGGCGAAACGTAGCTGATTGGGCCACCCTGGCTGCCGACTGGCAGACGTGCTTTCCACACTTCTTTACCGGTTGAGCTATCGAAAGCGCGCAGATAGTAATCCTGCGTACCGGCGATGAACACCAGGCCACCCTGAGTTGCTAAGGTGCCACCCAGCGTTGGCATGCCGATTGGCATTTGTGCACGCATCTTAATACCGAATGGACCGGTATCCTGCACGGTACCGACTGGCACCTGCCACACGATTTGACGGGTTTTCATGTCGATGGCTGACAAGGTACCGAACGGCGGCGCCTGACACGGAATGCCCAGCGGAGACATGAAGCGGTTTTTGTTAACAGCGTAAGGGGTGCCTTTCAGCGGAACGGCGCCCATACCCGTGTTGATCGCTTCACCGCCATTGCTGGCTGCATCTTTGCTGGTGTCCTGAGGAATCATCTGCACCCACAGGCCCAGACGCATGTCGTTGACGAACATGTACTGGTTGTTCGGGTCAAACGAGATGCTGCCCCAGTTCATACCACCCAGTGAACCTGGGAAGCTGAGTGACTTGTCAGTATCCGGAACGGTGAACAGGCCATCGTAACGCATGCCTTTGAAGGCAATACGGCACACCAGTTGATCGAACGGCGTTGCACCCCACATGTCAGACTCGGTCAGTTTCTGATTGCCAATGTTTGGCATTTCCACTGAGTGCGGCTGCGTTTTGGTGTACTGCTCGTTCGGGATGTGACCCTGCGGCATTGGCTGCTCTTCAACTTTGGTCAAAGGCTTGCCGGTCAGACGATCCAACACCCAAATCATACCGGTTTTTGCACCGATAACGACGGCAGGCTTAGTGGTGCCATCCTTCATTGGGAAGTCGACCAGGCTCGGCTGCATTGGCAGGTCGAAGTCCCACAGATCGTTATGTACGGTCTGATAAACCCATTTTTGCTTACCGGTAGTCGCATCCAGCGCCAGAATGGATGCGCCGTAGGTGTGATCCAGTTTGGTACGATTCGCACCCCACAGATCCACCGACGAGCTACCCATTGGCAGGAACACAGTGTTCATCGCCGGGTCGTAGGACATCGGTGCCCATGAGTTCGGGGTACTACGGGTGTAGTCTTTGCCCGGCATCAGGATGGCATTCGGGTCATCATTGCCTGGGTCAAACGCCCAACGCATTTGACCGGTGATGACGTCAAAGCCGCGCAGTACGCCGCCAGGCATATCGGTCTGGACGTTATCTGCCACACGACCGCCAACCACCACGGTGGTGCCGGCCAGCTGTGGTGCAGACGTCAGCTGATACTGTGGATCGGGCGCTTTACCCAGACCCTTTTTCAGGTCAACCACACCGTGGTCGCCGAAGTTTTCACAGAACTCACCGTTGTCTGCATTGATAGCGATCAAACGCGCATCGATGGTGTTCATCAGAATACGACGCTGACAGGTATCACCTGCCGCCAGCACTGGCGCAGGAACCGGTGTTGAGCCCGGCTGGCTTGGCTGCTGTACCGGTTTGGTCGCATCGAAATACGCCAGACCACGGCAGCGGTTCCACACTTCAGCCTGTGCGTTGATTTCACGCTTCCAGATCTGCTTACCGGTATCCGCTGCAACCGCAATCACGTTGTTGTGTGGGGTGCAAAGGTAAAGGGTGTTGCCCACCTGCAGCGGGGTTTCCTGATCTTCCGCGCCGTTACCGGTTGGGCTGATTGGGGTATCGCCAGTGTGGAAGGTCCAGGCAACCTGGAGATCTTTGACGTTGTCACGGGTGATCTGGTCGATCGCCGCAAAACGGTCACCTTCAGGCGTACGGCCGTAGCTGCTCCAGTCTTGCTGTGGCTTAGACTTGTCGACAGGAATCAGCGGCAGTTGTTTGCCGTCGAACGCGACGGTTGGGTGCGGCTGGAACATCTGCACGAAAGTGACCACCATGCCGACGGCGATGACCGCTGAGAGCACATAACAAACTTTGGCCAGAGAGTTTTTGCCTTCGCGTTTACGCAGCGCTGGCCAGGTCAGGAAGGCCAGCAGCATCAGGCCCGCAGGTACCATCAGGCGTGAAACCAACTGCCAGAAATGGAAGCCCGCATCGAACAGCGCCCAAATCAGGGTGCCAACGAAGACCAGAATAAACAGGGTCACGGCGGATGATTTGCGGCGGAAGAACTGAATCGCCGACAGCAACATCACAATACCGGAAATGAGGAAGTACCAGCTGCCGCCCAGAGCGACCAACTTGCCACCGCCGATCGCGAAGAACAGACCGACAGCCAGCAGGACCAGCCCGAACAATACAGACCAGATACTCAACCCTTTGCAGGGACGAGCGGAATTTTCTGCCATAACAAAAACTCTCCTGAAAAAATAACGCGCTGGTGCCGGCTAACAGGCTGTAGCCGGTAACAATGCTCCTGCCAACGATGGGGGACAGGAACCAATCCGTTACGCTTTATTTTATATCTATTGGTACGGGTGCAATGCCCGTAATTCGGCGCTTGTGAGCAAGGACACATCGCAGGTGAGAGTGATTCTCGCTACAAGGCGGCAGGATTGTACCACCTGGTTCATTAGAAAGTGAACATCCATAACGAAGGAGTTACTGGGCAATAGCATTTTTGCTACAAAACCAGTCATAAGTTATTAATAAATATGAGGCTGAATCAAAGTGTAATTTTTGATGTTAAGAAGAAGTCAGAGTGGGATATGTCGCTGGAATCGTGCGGTGGGGGCGAAAAAAAGGGCCCCATCAGGGCCCTCATCAGATTAACGCTTGTTCTTCTTCAGATGCGACATCAGTCGCTGGCGTTTGCGCTGCTGCGTCGGTGTCAGCAGGTTACGTTTGCCCGCGTACGGGTTGTCGCCTTCTTTAAACTGAATGCGAATCGGTGTACCCATTACGTTGAGTGAACGACGGAAGTAGTTCATCAGGTAACGTTTGTAGGAATCGGGCAGATCCTTCACCTGATTACCGTGAATCACCACGATCGGTGGGTTGTAACCACCAGCATGGGCATACTTCAGCTTCACGCGGCGACCACGCACCAGCGGCGGCTGATGGTCGTCAGAAGCCATAGTCATGATGCGCGTCAGCATAGCGGTGCCGACACGTTTGGTCGAACAGTCGTAAGCTTCGGTCACGGATTCGAACAGGTTACCTACGCCACTGCCGTGCAGCGCCGAGATAAAGTGAATGCGCGCGAAATCGATAAAGCCAAGACGGAAGTCCAGCATCTCTTTCACTTCATCACGCGCTTCCTGCGTCATGCCATCCCACTTGTTGACCACGATCACCAATGAACGACCGCTGTTCAGGATAAAGCCGAGCAGTGAGAGATCCTGATCGGAAATGCCTTCACGTGCATCAATCACCAGCATCACCACGTTGGCATCTTCAATGGCCTGCAGCGTTTTGATGACAGAGAATTTCTCTACGGTTTCGGTGATTTTTCCGCGTTTACGCACACCAGCGGTATCAATCAACACATACTCGCGCTCGTCACGTTCCATTGGAATGTAGATGCTGTCACGCGTGGTGCCCGGCATGTCGAAGACCACGACGCGGTCTTCACCCAGGATGCGGTTAGTCAGCGTTGACTTGCCGACGTTAGGACGGCCAACGATAGCCAGTTTGATCGGCAATGTGGTCGGGTCGAAGTTTTCTTCTTCCTCTTCCGCCAGCGCCTTCTCGTCCTCTTCTTCTTCTAACGCGGCCCAATAAGCGGCGTTTTCTTCTTCTTCCGTCAACTCCACTTCTGGAACGGCTTCTTCCATCCATGGCAGCAACGCAGCTTCAAGCAGGTTGTTCACACCGCGACCGTGCGAAGCCGCAATCGGATGAATGTCACCCAAGCCCAGCGCATAGAAATCCAGCACGGCGGCATCAGGATCGAGACCGTCAGTTTTGTTCGCCACCAGGAAGGTGGCTTTTTCGCGCGAACGCAGGTGATTGGCGATCTGTTGATCGGCCGGCATCACACCCGCACGCGCATCCACCAGGAACAGCACCACATCCGCTTCTTCAATCGCCAGCAGCGATTGTTCTGCCATGCGGTTTTCGACGCCTTCCTCGGTGCCATCAATACCGCCGGTATCAATAACAATGAATTCGCGCCCTTCCACTTCGGCGCGACCATATTTGCGATCGCGAGTCAGTCCAGGAAAATCCGCTACCAGCGCATCACGAGTGCGCGTTAAGCGGTTAAATAGCGTAGATTTTCCCACATTGGGACGCCCAACCAGCGCGACCACAGGTACCATAACACTTGCCTCAGTTTTAAAAATAAATCGCCCGAATGGCGTGATTATAACGACATTTGCCAGAAGGCGTCAGGCTGAAGGCGCTAAGAATACCATGCCTGACTAAAAACGAAACGGCCCCTGACGAATCAGGAGCCGTATTAGCGAGCAGGAAGCCGGTTCCTGCAAAGCCTAATCTTAACGAGTGATGGCGTAAACTTCGCCGCCCTTCGCCTGGATCAGCAGCTTGTCACCCGCAACCACCGGGTCAGTCTGGAAGCCATCGCTGTCCAGTTTCTGCTGCGCAACAAAGCGCCCGTCCAGGGTGTTGATCCAGTGCACATAGCCTTCGCTATCGCCGACCACCAGATAACCGTTAAACAGCGCTGGTGAAGTCAGGTTGCGATGCAGCAGATCGCTCTGACGCCAGATGGCCACGCCACCGTCGGCATTGAGGGCAATCACACGGTCATCCTGATCGACCAGGTAAATACGACCCGCATCAACCACCATGTCTTTCACGCCGCCGATTTCGCGTTTCCACAGAATCTGGCCTGAACGCAGTTCCAGCGCGGTCAGATTGCCGTTGTAAGCCAGCGCATAGATCACACCGTTAACCACAACCGGCGTCGTGTCCACGTCGCTCAGACGATCAATTTCTGTGGCGCCACTTGGCTGCGAAATACGCTGCTGCCAAATCAACTGCCCCTGGTTCATGATCACTGCGCTCACGCGGCCATTGTCACCACCGACAATCGCACCACCGAATGCCACGGTCGGCGCAGATTCACCGCGCAGTGACAGCGCAGGCATATCGAGGTTGACGCTCCACTTGATCGCGCCAGTGCTCTGGTCCAGCCCCTGCAACATACCGTTGCTGGTGTGGATCAGCACCAGGCCATCGCTCACGACTGGACGCGACAACGCTTCACCGGCGACTTTCGTCTGCCAGGCGATGCTGCCATCGCTATTGTTCAGTGCAAAGACCTGGCCGCGCTCGCTGCCGATATAGATGCGATCGCTGGTAGCGGTGATGCCGCCAGAGAGAAGAGCTGAGATGTTTTTCGAGAAGAAGCCGGTTTTCTCAGAGAGATCGACTTTCCATTTCTCTTTACCGTTGCTGGCATCCAGGGCTTTTACTACGCCAAAGCGGTCGGCCGCATAGACGGTGCCGTCCTGCCAGGCCGGATGCAGATTGGAATAGAAATCACCAACGCCATCACCCACAGAGGTGCTCCAGGCAGTCTGTGGCGTAAACTGGTTTTCCACTTTCGGCAGCGGAGCCATTTTTACTACATCTTCTTCGCCGCTGAACAGCGAGCAACCGCTGAGCAGAGTGACTGAAATCAGCCCTGGCAGCAGGTATTTACGTAATTCCATGTGCGCTCTCTTGACTGGCTTAACTTAAGTTATTCATCTTCATCTGCAGCATTTGCTTCAACGCAGGAGAGGCCTGCGATTCAGCACCTTTGCTCCAGGCATCACGTGCGCCCTGCTTGTCGCCTTTGCTCAGCAGTGCTTCGCCACGAATGTCCGCAATAATGGCTGTCCAGCCATCACCCTTAACATTGTTAAGGGTTGAAAGTGCGGCATCGGCCTGATTTTGCTGCAGTTGAATGCGCGCCAGACGCAGGTTAATCACCGCCTGCAGGTTGGCATCTTTGGTATCTTTCAGCCCGCTCTGAAGCAGCGTAATGGCTTTATCTAACTGATTCGCTTCAACGTACTGTTTCGCTAAATCGAGCGAAGCCAGTGCGCCATAAGTGTTGTTATTTTCATTGGCAAAGGCGGCAACCGCTTCCAGCGTTTGCGGCTTGTCCGCCTGCATCGCGGTGGTCAGTTGTTGATACTGTGCCGACGCAGCTTTATCCGCACCATCCTGATGACTGGTCCAGAAACGCCAGCCACCCAGTGCAGCAATGCCGATGATCACACCCACAGCCAGCGCTTTGCCGTTGTTCGCAAAGAACTGACGCAGTGCGTCAACCTGTTCGTTTTCGTTGCTGTAAACTTCCACGCAATCCCTCTCCTTTAAATGGCTGTTGCAGTGCTGCGTTTACTGCAGCAGCGTGCGCAATGTCGCAGCGGCTTCGCTTTGGGCAACGGTTTGTTGATCGCCAGTGCTCAGGTTTTTAATCACCACCTGGCCCGCTTTCACTTCGTCTTCGCCCAGCACCAGCGCAATGCGTGCGCCCCACTTGTCTGCACGGCCAAACTGCTTCTTGAAGTTACCACCACCGAAGTTGGTCATCAGCTTCAGCGCCGGATCTGCATCACGCAGTTTTTCCGCCAGTTGCATCGCGGCGGACTGAACGCCCTGCCCCGAAGCGATAACATAGACATCAACAATGCGCGTCGGTTCAAATTCTGGATTAACCGCTTGAACCAGCAATACCAAACGCTCAAGACCCATGGCAAAACCGACCGCTGGCGTAGCGCGACCACCCAGCTGTTCAACCAGACCATCGTAGCGTCCACCGGCACAGACGGTGCCCTGTGAACCTAAGCTGTTGGTCACCCACTCAAACACGGTGCGGTTGTAGTAATCGAGGCCACGCACCAGACGCTGGTTCACGGTGTAAGCAATACCCGCGTCATTCAGCAGGCTGCACAGCCCGTCGAAGTGCGCGCGTGAGTCTTCATCGAGATATTCATTCAGCGTCGGCGCATCGTTCAGCAACAGCTGGATGTCAGGATTTTTGCTGTCGAGTACACGCAACGGATTGCTATACATACGACGTTTGCAATCTTCATCCAGTTTGTCTTTGTGCTGCTCAAGGAAGGCCACCAGCGCATCGCGGTAGTTTGCGCGTGCTTCCAGTGAACCAATAGAGTTGAGTTCGAGACTCACGTGTTCAGCGATACCTAACGCTTTCCACCAGCGCGCGGTCATCATAATCAGTTCAGCATCGATGTCCGGACCTTGCAGACCAAACACTTCCGCACCAATCTGATGGAACTGGCGGTAACGGCCTTTCTGCGGACGCTCATAGCGGAACATCGGCCCGATGTACCACAGACGCTGTTCCTGATTGTACAGCAGACCATGCTCAATACCGGCGCGCACACAGCCCGCCGTGCCTTCCGGACGCAGGGTCAGGCTTTCACCGTTGCGGTCGTCAAAGGTGTACATCTCTTTTTCAACCACATCGGTGACTTCACCGATAGCGCGTTTAAACAGCGGGGTCTGCTCTACAATCGGCAAACGGATTTCACTAAAGCCATAACTGGCCAGCACCTGCTTCAGGGTGGCCTCAATACGCTGCCAAATCGCGGTATCCGCCGGCAGGTAGTCGTTCATCCCACGGATCGCTTGAATATTCTTCGCCACGTTAGAATCTCTTAATACAAAAAAACCTGTCCGGCATCATACCTTATGAGGATGAAACCGCACAGGTTCAATCACAAACTGGCGCGCGGCGGGCGCGCACCGTCCTTTATTTTTCCAGCTGCTGCACGTTAATGCGGCGGCTTTCATCCAGCATGCTGGCCTTGGCACGAATACGTGCTTCCAGCTGGTCGATCATGTTGTCGTTATCGAGGCGATCGCGCTGGCGCACGCCGTCTTCATAGAAACCACTTTTGCGGCTGCCGCCGGTCACGCCCATGGTCGAAACCGTGGCTTCGCCAGGACCGTTCACCACACAACCGATAATCGAGATATCCATTGGCGTGATGATGTCTTCGAGACGTTCTTCCAGTGCATTCACCGTGCCGATCACATCAAATTCCTGACGTGAACAGGTTGGGCAGGCAATAAAGTTAATGCCGCGAGAGCGAATGCGCAGCGATTTCAGAATGTCGTAACCGACCTTGACTTCTTCCACCGGATCCGCCGCCAAAGAGATGCGCAGCGTATCGCCGATCCCTTCCGCCAGCAGCAAGCCCAGGCCGATCGCTGATTTTACTGAACCGGCGCGCGCGCCACCCGCTTCGGTAATACCGAGATGCAGTGGCTGATCGATAGCTTTTGCCAGCAGACGATAGGATTCAACGGCAAGGAATACGTCAGAGGCTTTTACACTCACTTTGAACTGATCAAAGTTGAGGCGATCAAGGTGATCAACATGGCGCATCGCGGATTCGAGCAGTGCCTGTGGCGTTGGCTCACCGTATTTTTCCTGCAGATCTTTTTCCAGTGAACCGGCATTCACGCCGATACGAATAGGAATGTTGTAATGGCGGGCACAATCCACTACCTGGCGGATACGCTCATTGTTGCCGATATTGCCGGGGTTGATGCGCAGACAGTCGACGCCATATTCGGCGACTTTCAGTGCGATACGATAGTCAAAATGAATGTCCGCCACCAGCGGCACATTGACCTGTTGCTTAATCAGTTTGAACGCTTCCGCCGCATCCATGGTTGGAACAGAGACGCGCACGATATCGACACCGACACGCTCAAGCTGGCGAATCTGGTTAACCGTGGCGTCCACATCCGTGGTGCGGGTGTTGGTCATTGACTGAACGGCAATGGGCGCACCATCACCAACCGGCACCTTGCCGACGTAAATCCGTGTTGATTTGCGACGGATAATGGGTGCTTCGTTATGCATATTCTCTCTCCACAATTACCCGGAAAGCGCGCTGCGCGTTATTGCGCACCCAGCGTCAGACGGGCAACCTGGTTATTACGGATAAAACGACTTAAATCAACGGGCTGATTCTGATATTGCACGTCAACCGCACTCGGTGCGCCAATTTTCAGACGATACGGAGCCGTTCCGGACAAGCTGAGCTTACCGCCGCTACGTTGCAATCCGCTGAACAGCTTCTTGCCAGTGGCGTCGGTGACTTCCAGCCAGCAATCGGCTTTGAAATTCATCACAACCGCATTTGGGTCGCCCGCAGGCTGACTGACCGCCGCGTTGCTGGTCGGCATTTGACCTGCCGGTACACTGTTGGCAGGTGCCGGAGAGGTGGCCGCTGGCGGTGCGTTATCGATCGGTGCCTGGCTCGGTGAAACCACGGCGTTATCGCTGCTGGTCGCAGGCGCAGTGGTGTTGGCTGCCGAAGCCGCGTTGTTGCTGGTACTCGGTGTCGCAACCGCACCGGCACCGTTATCCACCGGCGTACCGGCGGCATTGGTATCACTGTCAGTCGCGCTGTCAGTGCTGTTTTCACCCAGCGGAATAGACTGACTGTTATCGCTGCTGCTGCCATTCTGGTCAGCCATTGAGACCAGATCGGCCTGCGAGGCTTTATGATTTTGCCACCACCACGCGCCGGTCAGACCGATGACGACAAAAATCACCAACCAGGTGAAAATCATCAGCCAGCCATCACGCTTTTTACGGCGCTTACCTAACGAGAAGCTCTGCATTGGCTCAATTTTGGCCGCGCGCACGGGAGCCTGCTTCGCCATCATCGGCAACAGGTCATCTTCCGGCACATGCACCAGACGAGCATAAGAACGAATGTAACCGCGCAAGAACGTCGAAGCTAAATCAGCTGGCGACTTATCTTCTTCAATGTCTCGTACGGTAGAAAGTTTCAGGCACAGGCGTTCAGCGACATTTTGCTGAGTCAGCCCCATCTGCTCACGGGCCAGACGCAGGCGTTCACCTGTGGAATGTACTGCAGAATTCTCTTGAGTGGCTTCAGTATTCATTAGCTAAATAACGCTGGTACTGTATCGATTGTGGAAAACTTCGCGCCAACCGGTCGCCATAACGTGTAACGTCAGCAGCGTTTCCCTGTTGCGCGGCGAAACGTATTTGTAACCACTGGCTCTCTGCCGTTGCGGGCAAACGCTGGTGGTACACTTCTAATAGCAGCGGAACCGCCATGCGATCCTGCTGTTCAAGCCGCCTTTCCACTTCCAAAAGCAGTTGACTGCCCTGCTCCGGTGCGGCAATCAGCGCGTTGCTCAAAGACTCGCGCGCTGAGGCACTCTCTCCAGCCTGCAGGTAACAATAGCCCGAAAACAGAAATGCATCCTGACGAGCTTCGATTTCCTGTGCAGCCATCGCCAGCTTAAACTGTTGATGCGCTTCGCCATACTGCCTTAAACCGCAAAGAAACGCACCGTAATTGTTAGCGATGTAGCCATTCGCTGGCGCTAACTGCTGGGCGCGTTGGTAGTGCCAATGGGTCTGCGCGCTATTCTGCTGCGCCTGTGCCAGCCGTGCAAGCGCCAACGGCACACGATAATCTCGCGGTGCTGCCCGCTCAGCGCGCAATAAATTACGCTGTGCTGCAGCAAAATCTTTCACCGCCAGGTAGTGCAACCCTAGCTGTAGCCTGATATCTGCAGCACCTTGCTGAACCGGCGGGTTGACACAACCGGTTACAACAAAGCCCGCCAACACTACTGCCGATAATCCTTTGTGCATTTCAGTCTCTCCCTCTGACATCGAGCGGAGAGACTGGCATGGCTTACGCCTGGTGGGTATCACCAGGCACTGTGTTTCAGAGCGCCTTCACAGAGATGGCTTCACCGGCCATCTTCTTACGCAAGGTGCGCTTGGTACGGTCGATAACATCACCCGCTAACTGACCACAAGCCGCATCAATATCGTCACCACGCGTTTTACGCACAATGGTGGTAAAACCGTAATCCATCAGCACTTTGGAGAAGCGATCGATACGACTGTTTGAGCTACGGCCATAAGGCGCGCCTGGGAATGGGTTCCATGGAATCAGGTTAATTTTGCACGGCGTCTCTTTCAGCAGTGCAGCCAGTTCGTGCGCATTGTCGGTGCTGTCATTGATGTGATCCAGCATCACATACTCAATGGTCACGCGGCCCTGATTGGCGTTCGATTTCCCAATGTAGCGTTTAACCGCCGCGAGGAAGGTTTCGATGTTGTACTTTTTGTTGATCGGCACAATTTCGTCACGGATAGCATCGTTTGGCGCATGCAGTGAAATCGCCAGCGCCACATCGATCATATCGCCCAGTTTATCCAGCGCCGGCACGACACCCGAAGTTGACAGCGTCACGCGACGTTTAGACAAACCAAAACCGAAGTCGTCCAGCATGATGTCCATCGCTGGCACCACGTTGTTGAGGTTGAGCAATGGCTCGCCCATGCCCATCATCACCACGTTGGTGATCGGACGCTGGCCGGTAATTTTCGCCGCGCCGATAATTTTCGCCGCGCGCCATACCTGACCAATGATTTCGGAAACGCGCAGGTTACGGTTGAAGCCCTGCTGCGCAGTCGAACAGAATTTGCACTCCAGCGCACAGCCTACCTGTGAGGAGACGCACAGTGTTGCACGGTCAGCTTCCGGGATATACACGGTTTCGACCAGCTGATCGCCCACGCGAATCGCCCACTTGATGGTGCCATCGCTGGAACGCATCTCTTCCGCCACTTCCGGCGCACGGATTTCAGCGCGTTGCATCAATTTGCCACGCAGCACTTTGTTGATGTCAGTCATCTGCTCGAAATCATCGCAGCAGTAGTGGTACATCCACTTCATGACCTGATCGGCGCGGAACGGCTTTTCACCCATCTCTAAAAAGAATTCGCGCATCTGCTGACGGTTAAGATCCAGCAGGTTAATTTTTTCGTTTTTTGGGGAAACAACCACGGGGGAAGCGGACGACGGCGTCACAATCTGTTCGGACATAATGTTCTCTGGCCTCGTTGTTACACGTTACGGCTCTGGTTAAGAATAGGAAAAAAACAGCGCCCTCGCTGAGACGGGCTCAACAAGGGCGCATTATTGTACTACATCTGCTGCATGATGCCAGGGGAACGACTTTACCGATGTTGAAAAGGTGTAAAGACGTTTATCCGCATCGGCAGCAACGTACTTAGCGAGTGCGTGGGCAAACTTCGTTTTCAGCGAAGAAGTAAGCGATTTCGCGTGCAGCAGATTCAGCTGAGTCAGAACCGTGGGTCGCGTTCTCAGTGAAGCTGTCAGCGTAGTCAGCACGCAGAGTACCGGCCAGCGCGTTGTCTGGGTTGGTTGCACCCATCAGGTCACGGTGACGCTGAACGGCGTTTTCGCCTTCCAGAACAGAAACAACAACGGGACCAGAAGTCATGAACTCAACCAGACCATCGAAGAATGGACGGCCTTTGTGCTCAGCGTAGAAACCTTCAGCCTGCTCTTTGGTCAGGTGCAGCATTTTCGCGCCAACGATTTTGAAGCCTGCGCTTTCAAAACGGTTGTAGATAGCACCAATCACGTTCTTAGCGACGGCGTTTGGTTTAACGATTGAGAAAGTACGTTCGATTGCCATGATGACCTCTAGTTAGCATCCTGAAGAAACCGGGAACTCGCTCCCGGTAAGAAAACGCGCCGATTATAGGGACATCATCGGGCGTTGCCTATTGCCGATTGGTGGAATTATCGAAAATAATTGATTTTTGTCGGGGCGAACACGCGCAGAATCTGGCATACGCGGCTATTTAACCCCGAATAAATGAGACGGATGCCAGTTGACCCGATTCATCCATGACCACCAGTTGATACTGGCCCGGTTCACTGAGGACCAGCGCCGCACTGTTTTGCCCCGCTTGCTGTTCGACCGGCTGCCCGTTCAAAAACCACCAGCGCTGCGATCCACTTCCGCCCTGTACGGCAACCGGCAGCAACAATACCACTTTGCCCGGCAACGGCTGCACGCGTTGCCCCTCAATTACGCCAGTGATTAAGAGCGGTGGCGCGCTGCCCTGATTTAAGGGTGGGCAGCGAGAATCGACCGGCGGCAGGCGCTGCTCGCGGCGCTCGGACAGCGGCAGCCAGGGTTCCAGCGGCAGTGGCCACATCAGACTCTCCTGGCTCTGTGCGCCGGGGCAATCTGCCGCCACACGTAAGCCCTGAAGGTTGACCCAATAACGTTGACGTAAACCATTCACACCTTCCTGACCGGGTGCCAGCAGTGTGGGTGGCACAGTTCGGTTCAGTATCCAGCTCTGGCGACGCTGGCGACAGTTATCGTCACCCACTGGCAAGGGTTGGCCTCCGGGCCAGCAAATGCTCATGGCGCTGACTGAATCCGGCCGCGGATCGCGCGGCGCAGCGCGCACTGACATATGCCCCGCCAGCAGATTATTGACCTGGTTCATCACCGGTACCGCAGAAGCAAAACCAAACTGACCGGCAACCGGTGTGGCATCCGGTCTGCCAACCCACACGCCGATTAAATAGCGGGGCGTAATGCCAATCGTCCATGCATCGCGGTAGCCATAACTGGTGCCGGTTTTCCAGGCCAGCGGTGCAATATCCGGAACGGCGCCTGATGGCTGAGCTTCTCCAGCCAGAATGCGCCGCACAATCCAGGCTGCGCCCGGCGAAAGCAGTGGCCGCTCTTGCAATGGCTGATTGGGCAGCCAGCGCAGCTGCGCGGCACTCCCCTGACGGGCAAAAGCGCTATATGCCGCGACAATCTCATCCAGCTGCGCACCCGTGCCGCCGAGCACCAGTGAAAGATTGGGTTCGGCCCCTGCCGGAAAGCGCAGATTCAATCCAACGTTACGCAGACGCGCCGCCACCGTTTTCGGGCCAAGCGCATCCAGAAGTTGGACTGCAGGTAAATTCAGTGAACGCTCCAGCGCCTCGCTGGCACTTACCGGGCCGTGAAAACCGGCGTCAAAATTACCGGGACGGTAATCACCAAAACGGCGTGGCACATCCTGCAGCAGTGATTCACCGTGGATCAGCCCCTCATCCAGCGCCATGCCGTAAACAAAAGGTTTCAACACCGATCCGGGGGATCGCACGCTGGAGATCATATCGACATGCCCAAAGCGACTGTCGTCATTGAAGGACACTGAGCCAACATAGCCGCGCACTTTCATGCTGCGGTGATCCACCACCAGCAACGCCAGCGAAGTGCGCGGTGGCAGCTGGTTTTTTAGCGATGACGCCAGACTTTCCAGCTCGCGCTGCAGCGACACATCAATGGTCGAACGAATTTTGTTGTCGGGTGAGAGCGACAACAGGCGACGCGCCAGCAACGGTGCCATTTGTGGAACCTGACGCGGCGGTAGCCACACCGCTTCCTGTTTGATCTCCGCTACATCCTGCGCTGACCACACCTGATACTCTGCCAGTCGATCCAGCACTTTATTGCGCGCCACTTCCGCACGTTGCGGCCAGCGATCCGGGCGCAGACGGCTTGGTGCCTGTGGCAGCACGGCGAGCAACGCTGCCTCACCTTTGGTGAGCTGAGACGGCGGCTTACCCAGCCACATCCAGCTTGCTGCGCCAATGCCTTCCACCGTGCCGCCAAACGGCGCACGATTGAGATAGAGTGTGAGAATGTCGCGCTTGGATAAGTGCCACTCCAGCTGAAGCGCTCGCCAGGCCTGCACCACCTTGCCACGCAGCGTACGCGGTTGTGGATCGATCAACCGCGCTACCTGCATGGTCAGCGTACTGCCACCTGAGACGATGCCGTGATGCAGCAGGTTTTGCCCGATGGCACGCACAATCGCCATCGGATTGATACCGGGATGGTGCCAGAACCAACGGTCTTCGTAAGTCAGCAGCGCCTGAATATACTCGGGCGAAACCTCTTCAAGCGTCACCGGATAGCGCCAGATGCCTTGCTTGTCGGCAAAACGCCATAGCGGCGTGCCATCCTCAGCGACCACCACGCGCGCAGGTTGCACTTCCTGCAGCGGCAGGGGATCGAGTCGATCCAGTAGCCCTATACCGACGAGCATCAGCAGTAAAAAAAGCGGCAGCCAGCGCCACCGCTTCCATGCGTAACCTTTTTTCATTACCGCTTAGCGCACATTTAATTTTTCCGGCGTGGTGCCAATCGCGCGCCACTCTGGCACATACATTGACTCAACCTGCGGTGGCGGCAGGCGATAGCTGCCCGGCGTCACGGCTCGCGCCAGATACAGCAGCGTGCCCGGCGTGTAGCCATCCAGCGCCAGTGCGGCGACAAAGCGATCATCGCGGAACTCGATGTGTTTGATGTTGGCCTGCTGCATATCCATCATGCTCTCCTTCAGCGCATCAGCACTGTCGCCCAGGCTGGCGCTGCTGTCGCTCAGGTTCTGGTTTTCCAGTTCCAGCCCTGCAGGCAGTAAATCCACCACCAGCGCATCACTGACCCGCTCGCTGGCCGCCACTTTCAATCGCACCACCAGCAATTCACCACTTTTCAGGTTGGTGAGGTCGGCAGGCTTACCGTCCAGGGTGAAATACTCACGGGTGATCTTCAGCACGTTGCTGATCGGCGACGGTGCCGTTTGCGGATAGCCCACGACATTGAGAGTGCCGTACAGCGGTGAGGCATTGTCGCTCTTCACCAACAAGCCCTGTCGCAGCTGATCTTCGCTGATGCCCATATTGAGCGTCTGATTGCTGCTAAGCGGCTCGCCTCTTCCCTGAAGCGTGGCCTGCCATTGTTCACCTTTGTGCTGCTGCAAGGTACGTGCAGCGAGGAACAGCGCATTGTTTTCCTGGGTAGAGAACCAGCGCTGCCCATGTACCGCTTTTGCCAAATCAATCAACAGCGGCCCCTGCATATCGGGCAGCAACTGATTTTCTGTGAGGAGTGCGAGAATCAGCGCACGGTCACGCACCGGGCTGCCGTAATCGCCTAACCCGTTGTTGGGTTTGCGCTCAAGCCCGATGCCTTGCGCCAGCGCTGACTGCGCACGCTGCTGATCGCCCATGAGCTTCAGCGCCACTCCCAACTGCACCAGCGCCAGGCCAGACTTCGCCTGCTCACGCTTTTCATACAGCGCACGCAACGCACCGAGCGGCGCCTGCTGCTGACGTGCCAAAACCAGACCCGCATAAGCCTGCACACTGAAGCGCAATCCATCAGCATCGCTGCTCCAGCTGGTTTCGATTTGCGCCGGATCTTGCAGATAACGTAGCAAGCGCTCATCGGCACGGCCGATCACCCCTTCCGGCACGCTGTAACCGGCTTCGCTGGCACGCAGCAGGAAATCGGTGACGTAAGCTGTCAGCCAGAACTCTTCCTGACTCTCTTTACTCCACAAACCAAAGCTGCCATTGCCGCGCTGCATACCCGCCAGGCGCGCAATACCCGTGGCAATCGATGCCCGGCGAGCCTCATCGGTGCTGGTTTTGATACCCAGCGCATCCAGCTGCGCTTTGTTGGTGAACACCGATGGCCAGATGCCACTGGCGGTCTGCTCCAGACAGCCATAAGGATAGGCATACAGCTGGCTGATAAAGCTGGCGATATTCAGAGGTGGGCGATTACTCAGCGACAACTGTCCCGTCAGCGTATCCTTTTGCAGACCGTTAAAGGCACTTGCCACCACCTGCCAGCTTTGGCCAGTTTGCATCACGTTGTCGAAACTCAGGGTTTGGGCCGGATAAGCCGGACGCACGCCAATGGTCCATTTACGGTCGCTCGACGCCAGCGTCTCTCCCGGCAGACTCATACCTGAGACCTTGACCTGCACTGCCCCCTCACCAAAGGCGCCCTGCGCTTTAACCGGGATTGGTAAGGTCGTGCGCGCGCCCTTCGCCAGTTGCACGCTGGAGGTGACTGTGCCGTTCAGGGCTATCAGCCCCTGTGTGGTCACATCGACTTTTAACGTCTGCGGTTGATCGGTCAGGTTGGTGAGATCCAGCGCCAGCGTCGACTGGTCACCGCTGGCCATAAAGCGCGGCGTCGCCAGTTCACTGATGAGCGGCGCGGCCACGACCATTTTGCGTTCTGCTGAGCCGAAGCTGTCTGCACTCCACACTTGCGCCATCAAGCGTAACTCGCCATTAAAGGCCGGAATGGGGAGTTCAATCGTGCCTTCACCGCTGGCATCCAGCGTGACTGGCTGCAGTTGTTGTGCAACGATCTGTACATCGGTGACCGGCTTTTTACCGCCGCGTGACAATGCATCGGCATCGTCGCCATCACCACCGAAACGCAGTGCCGCCAGCTTGCCGCCGCCTTCAATCAACTGACCATACACATCATATTGATCGGCGTTGTAACGCTTACGGCCAAAAAAGGCGTCCCACGGATCCGGCGTTGGGTAATCAGTGATGCTCAATACGCCACTGTCCACCGCTGACAGCAAGACCTGAACCTGCTTAGGCAACTCGCCGCCTTCACGGCTGGCTTTCACCTTCACTTTTATCGTCTGCTCAGGGCGGATTTTTTCAGGCGCATCCATCGCCAGATTGAGACGTCGCGCTTCGGTCGCCATCGGCAAATGCAGCAGCCCCACCGCCCTTTTCGGCGTGGTGCCGTTGGCTTTATCGCCGTCACGCACCACGATGGCGCTGAGATAGAGATCGTGACGCTTCCAGCTCTCATTAATCGGTACATCAATGGTCGTGCCACCGGCAGGAACATCCAGTGGCTGCCACCACAGCGTGCCGCTGCTGGACTCCACCATCAGATAGCCTTTACCCGCAGCCGGTGATTCCACCTGTACTTTTGCAGTATCACCCGGTTGGTAGGCGCTTTTATCAATTTTCAGTTTGACCTGATCGGGACGTAACGCACCGGTGCCATCAGTGTTGTCCTGCCACCAGTAACCCGCATTAAAGCGCACGCTGCTAATGATATTCTCACCCGCATGCACTTCCAGACGATAAGTACCCCACTCCACCGGGAAGCTGATTTTCTGGCTGCCCCCCGCCGCAATGTTGATCCGCTGCTCATCTTCCTGCAGATCCTTTTGGTCATAGCGTGACTGCCAACCTTCGCTGTCCGAGAAGCTCCAGTAATAGTCACGACGTTCGTGAATCAGACGCACATCCAGATCCTGTGCAGCCAGCTTCTCACCTTGCGGGTTGGCATACACCACATCGAACTCCGCAAGGCCGTTCTCCGGCACTGTGGGTTCGTCACGATAACGATCGGTGCGATAGTCATACACCGATTCGCTATTGAACAGCGGACGAATCCCCGGCAGCGCGGGCGCGGGCCAGATCGATTGGGTCGCGCGGCGTGTCACCGGACGGCCCCCCGTTTCCAGCAGGCTGGCTTGCAGGATGAGGTTGAGCGGCGAGTGACTTTCTGCCCAGCTGCTTTCCACGTTTAACTGCAGTTTGCCGCTCTCATCCAGCTTGTCATCAACGTCATCGAGACTGCGTTTTAGTTCTTCAGTGATATCGCCAAATTGATAGCCGGGCAGCGCTGCCACGGCTTCACGCGCCGGGCGCAGGAACAGCTGCCCTTGCAACTCATTGCCGGCGGCCGGTGCGCCATACAGATAACGACCCTCAACATCAAAGGTCACTGCTGCATCAGGTTTCACGGGCTGTGCGCTGTTGCTTAGCGCCAGCGCCATGCGTTCAGGCAGAAAATCTTCTACGTGGAATGACCAGCTGCGCGGCTGGTTATCACCGCTGTTGATGCGCAGCGTCCATTCACCGGTCATGGCTGAAGCCGGAAGAGCAAAGCGCTGCTGGTATACCCCATTTTCTGGCTGCCATACGAAGGTCTGGGTGACTTCACCATTGGGTTGCACCACTTCGGCTTTTACCGGTTGTGGCGGCAACGGCTTGCCATCGGCATCACGCAGCAGCGCATTAACGATGACCGTTTCACCAGGGCGATAGAGATCGCGCGGACCGAACAGGAAGAACTGTTTATCGTAACCCTGCGGACCATCAATCGGGAATTCGGCCAGATCCAGCGCCGGGCGATTGAGATCGATCAGCGAGGTTTGCCCTTTCTGCGTTGCCAGCAGCAGTTTGCCTTTGGCATTAGCTGGCAGGCGCAGATGGCCATTGCTGTCACTGGCGCCACTCGCCAGCTGCTGGCCTTTCTCGTCCAGCAGTCGCACGTTCACATCTTCCAGCGGTGCGCCATTGGCGAGACTTTGCGTAAAGAGTTCCAGTTGATCCGGAAAGCTGTGCAGTGATAAACCAATGTCACTGAGCGTGAACAGGGTTGCCGGTTGGGTGTAATTATAAGTGCCGGCCTGTTTCATCACCGCCAAATAAACACCAGGCTGTTTAAGCGCATCAACGTCGCCGAGCGGCAACTGCATCTTCTCACGCGTGTTGCGGGCCGGATTGAGATCAAAACGCCCGCTGTAGACCAGATCGGCATTTTTTAGCAGGTCGCGTGATTCCCAGTACGACAGATTGTTGCCGTAATTCCACTGGGCGAGAAAATCGGCCAGGGCGGCACTTTTTACCCGGAAAAAATCGACATCAATGTTGTTCACATTAAGCGCCAGCACCGGCAATCCCTGCGTCAGGCGCAGCGGCAGCAGCGATCCGCGGCTGGCGAAGCCCACCATCGGCTGGATATCGCGGGTGGTAAGTGTCTGGCTGAAAGGGCTGCCTAAGGTGCGACCATCAGCGGCTTTCAGGTCTGAATCAATTGAGATGGTCAGCTTGCGCGCTGGTTCAGGATGACGGAAGCGCAGCGCCTTGCCGTTTTGCGCCAGCTCCCAACCGCCATCCACTTTGCCGCTTTTTTCATCGCTGATGTGGATTATCGCGTTGAAGTCCTGCTTGTTATCGATAGCGTTGTTGAAGGTCAACACTAACGCCGCAGCGCCATCCAGTTGTAACTCTGAGAGATCAATAACGGAAAGCGCTTGTGCCGCGCGTTGTACCGCTGGCGCATCAACCGCTTGCACCGGCAGCAATGTGCCGCCTAAAAGTATCCCGCCGAACAGCACGCTGAGCAGCAGTCGATCAACACGTTTTACCATGGTAAGTCCCTCACCAGCCCCAAAAGGTTAAAAGTCGTATGCTGCGCAATTTCACATCAACCTACTCACTTTAGCAACGATACCCTTGAGATAGCGTTCACATTCCCGGACACTGGGTCTTTCCGTTTTCTGATGATTGAGAAGAGGTTGTTGCGATGACAGCTCCCCTGTTTGTCTCTGCCGATTGGTTAAAAGAGCATTACACCGATGAAACGTTGCAGGTTTTAGATGCGCGCATGTTGCCGCCAGGTCAGGAAGCGGTTCGCGATATTCAGGCGGAATATCTGGCAGGGCATTTACCGGATGCGCCGTTCTTCGATATCGAAGGCTTGTCCGATCACACCAGCGCATATCCACATATGATGCCGCGCCCGGAAGCTTTTGCCGTGGCGATGCGCGAACTGGGGGTCAATCAGGATAAACATCTGGTGGTGTATGACGAGGGCAATCTGTTCTCCGCGCCCCGTGCATGGTGGATGCTGCGCGCCTTTGGCTGCGTCAATGTGTCGATTCTGGCAGGCGGTTTACAGGGCTGGAAAGCGGCAGGTTTTGAGAACGCTTCGGGCCCGGTTGATCTGCCTGAGGGCGAATTTGAAGCTAACTACGACAGTGGGCTGGTGAAGCGTCTGACCGATGTGTTGTTGATCAGCCATGAAGGCGGCGCACAAATCGTTGATGCCCGTGCCGCCAATCGCTTTAATGCTGAAGTGGATGAGCCTCGCCCTGGTCTACTGCGCGGACATATCCCGAATAGCCTGAATATGCCGTGGAACAATCTGGTGGTAAACGGCGAACTGAAACCAGCGGCTGAACTGCGCGATTTGTTTGAAAAAGCAGGTATTAAACTGGATCAGCCCATTGTCGCCAGCTGTGGTTCAGGTGTGACGGCGGTGGTGGTGATTCTGGCGCTAACGTCGCTGGGCGTGCGTGACGTCACGCTGTATGACGGCTCATGGGGCGAATGGGGCAGCCGTGACGATTTACCGATTGAGAAGTAATGTTAGCCAGTCGATTGAGCTGCTAAGCAGAGCAAGGAAGGGTAACTAGCAGAACAAACTTCTGAGCATGGTAATCAAGGGGAGCTGGCAGAGCAAACTCTTGAGCAGAGCAAGGAAGGGCAACTAGCAAAACAAACTTCTGAGCATGGCAATCAAGGGGAGCTGGCAGAGCAAACTTTTGAGCATGGCAATGAAGGGTAACTAGCAGAACAAACTTCTGAGCAAGGTAATCAAGGGTAGCGGCGCGATTTTCGCGCGTTTCTGCAGCCGCATTTTGGCTGACAGATTCGCAAGATATCGCACCGCTACAAGCGATATTTAAATAACCCGCTGGCTGCCTTTGAAGTCGCGCAGGAAACTCCCCCAGCGACGTTCATAAAAAGGCGTGATGTGCGCGGTAAAGAAATGGCTGACACCTTTCTCCTCGCTCACCACTTCACAGATATCAATCGGTGCATCATCTGCCAGCGTATCGGTTGCCACGCTGCCAGCCGCCTGAATGATCTCCTCGATATTGCTATCCGCTTCGATACCGATCAGCAAATTGGGTTCTTCCGTGGCGCTCTCACGAATGCTGGCAATATAAGCACGACGTACCTGTTTATACTTGGCAAACAGCTGCGTCAGTGAATCAATCATCTGTGCAGGTGGTTCAGCCACTTCCGACAGAAGCAGCGCATGGCCCCCTTCCAGTACCGTTTGCTGACTCAGCGCACTGCCCTCTTCACCGATCAAATGGGCAATCTCACCCGGTGAAAACTCTTTGCCGGCGGGCAGCTTAGGATTGAGGAATAGGCTCTCACCCAGGGTCATTTCGAACAGCGTGCGCGCGGGCAGGCGCAGGTAAGGCTGCTCTTCTTTAATCGCTTCCCCCATTGCTTCTTCTGAGGTGAAGAACGGGATAACACTGCCGCCGCCCTCTTTTTCCCAATGCTGTAATTCCACAGGTGAGGTGGCATCGAACTGCTCTGCAGGACTTTCACCTGGCACCCAAATGTCAGATTCCAGCAGCAGTTGAAAGAATTCCGGACGGTGCGCAGGCTCGGTGGCGGCCAGCTTCAGCACCTCTTCTAGACGATTACTCATTTATCAAGTTCCAAAAAAACGGCAAGCTCATGCACGAGTTTTGCCGCTTTAGCGCTGTGTGGTCGCCACGAATGACGACCCTGGATAAGATTGACGCAGCATGCGCACCGGCTTTATTTCAGTAACAGATTGGCGATGGTACGCACACCCAGACCGGTTGCACCGGCTGACCATTGATCCACCGCGCTTTTACGGTAAGTCGCAGAACAGTCAATGTGCAGCCAGCCCTGCTGATACTTGCTCACAAAGTGAGAAAGGAACGCCGCCGCGCTGCTGGCACCGGCTGCATGTGCCGGACTCGCGATGTTGTTCAAATCGGCAAAGTTTGAAGGCAGATGGCTGCGGTGGAATTCAGCCAGTGGCAGGCGCCAGAAGGCTTCATTTTCACCGGTTGCACTACCCAGCAGTGATTCCGCCAGGACATCGTCAAAGGTAAACAGGGCGTGATAATCGTTGCCCAGCGCCGTTTTCGCTGCACCTGTCAGAGTTGCTGCATCGATCAGTAACTCAGGATTTTGCTCGCTGGCATCAATCAGGCCATCGGCCAGCACCAGACGTCCTTCCGCATCAGTGTTCATCACTTCAACGGTCTTGCCGTTGCGATAGCGAATGATGTCGCCGAGACGGAACGCGTTACCGCTCACCATGTTGTCTGCACAGCACAGGAACAGCTTCACACGTTTGGTCAGGCCACGTGAAATCGCCATCGCCAGCGCGCCAGTCACCGTCGCTGCACCGCCCATGTCGGATTTCATCGAATCCATAAACGCGCTCTGCTTCAGGCTGTAACCACCGGTATCAAAGGTAATGCCTTTGCCAACCAGGCAAGCGTATACCGGCGCATTTTCATCGCCGCTTGGATTGAAGTCGAGCGCCAGCAGCACAGGTGCGCGGGTTGAACCACGGCCCACGGTGTGAATACCCGCATAACCCTGCTCGCGCAGATCTTCGCCTTTGGTGATGCGATAGCTCACTGCGTCACCGCCCACTTCGCTGATCAAATCGATCGCGCTGTGCGCCAGTTGTTCCGGGCTGAGGTCTTCCGCAGGCAGGTTGATGGTGTCACGTACCCAGTCAACGATTTTAAGACGACGATCAAATTCTGTCTGATCGTTTTCGCTTAATGCTGGCCACTCTACCTGGCGTTTGCCTTTCGGGCTGCGATAGCCTTGCCAAAATGCCCAGCATTTTTCCAAATCCCACTCTTCGCCGCTCAGTGCGACGTGGCGGATCCCCTGACCGTCCAGCTTGCGCCCTGCGCGCTGGATGCTCATCAGCGCATCGGCGCCAGTCAGGTGAAGGGTCATGCCACTTTCAGTGCTGCTCAGCAGTGCTTTTTCACCCCAGCGCGCATCGGCGGCCTGGGAGCTGAGCGTAATAGTCATCGGTTGTGTTGTCATCGCGTAGCTCCGTTTGCGTTAGGTGTCACCTTGCGCCAGAACCGGCGCAAGGGAGTGCATGAATTAGCGGGACGTGGCGGGCGTGAATGCCCGTAAACGGCTGACCGCTTTATTGACCAGCTCAATGGCGTAGTCAATTTCCTCTTCGGTGGTGAAACGCCCCAGCGAGAAGCGCAGTGAACTGTGTGCCAGTTCCTGCTCAACACCCATGGCGCGCAATACATAAGAGGGTTCGAGACTGGCCGAGGTACAGGCAGAACCCGATGACAGCGCCAGATCTTTCAGCGCCATGATCAAGGATTCACCCTCAACCTGAGCAAAACTGAGGTTCAAAATATTCGGTGCGCCCTGCTCAAGCGAACCGTTAATCTTCACATTCTCTAAGCGGCTGATACCGTGCCACAGACGTTCGCGCATAGCCGACAGACGAGCCATTTCGCTGCTCATCTCTTCACGTGCGATACGGTACGCTTCGCCCATGCCAACAATCTGATGCACCGGCAACGTACCGGAACGCATACCGCGCTCGTGTCCACCACCATGCATCTGCGCATCGATCTGCAGTTTCGGTTTACGACGCACCCACAGCGCACCAATGCCTTTTGGGCCGTACAGCTTATGCGCTGAAAACGACATCAGATCCACCGGCAATTCAACGACATCAATTGGCAGCTTGCCAACACTTTGGGTGGCGTCAACATGGAACAGAATGTCACGCGCTCGGCACAAGGCGCCGAGCGCAGCAATATCCTGAATCACGCCGGTTTCGTTGTTCACATGCATCAGGGAAACCAGCACGGTATCGTCGCGCAGCGCAGCTTCCAGCATTGCAGGCGTAATAATGCCATCACTGCCGGGTTGCAGATAAGTGACGTCGAAACCTTCACGCTCCAGTTGCTGACAGCTATCCAGCACCGCTTTGTGCTCAGTTTGACTGGTAATGACGTGTTTGCCGCGTGCCTGATGGAATTGAGCCGCACCTTTGATGGCGAGGTTGTCAGCTTCAGTGGCACCGGAAGTAAAAACGATTTCACGCGGATCGGCGTTGACCAGCTCAGCAATCTGATTGCGCGCCACATCAACGGCTTCTTCAGCCTGCCAGCCAAAACGGTGAGAACGGGAAGCGGGGTTACCGAAGGTGCCATCCAAAGTGAGGAACTGCATCATTTTGGTGGCGACACGCGGATCGGCAGGCGTTGTCGCTGCGTAATCCAGGTAAATCGGTAATTTCATTGCGCTAAAACTCCGTATAAAAAATCATACGTCTTTATAGCACGATTCAGCCCCGGCTGTGTGAACCCGTCATGCTCAAGCCGCAGGTACGTTGGCTGCGCTAATTCCCCCCAGTCACTTACTGATGTAAGCGCCTGGGGATTCATTCGCTTGCCGCCTTCCTGCACCTCGAATCATCAAGGGTTGGGGGCTTAGACGGGATTAAGCACGCAGATTAACGTTAATGGTTTCCTGCATACGGTGCTGCTGGAAGCGACGGTTGTCGGTCATGTTCTGACGGTCAGCCACATCCAGAATTTCCTGGTTGTTCACCAGTTCAGCCAGCGTAATGTTGTTGAGGAATTCGCTGATGCGCTCACTCAGATCACGCCACAGGACGTGAGTCAGGCAGCGCTCACCACCCTGGCAGCCTTCTTTGCCCTGGCATTTGGTGGCATCAACAGATTCGTCAACCGCCGTGATCACCGCGCCAACCGCAATCGCGCCGGCATCTTTACCTAACAGATAACCACCGCCCGGACCACGAACGCTGGCCACTAAACCGTGCTTACGCAGACGTGAGAATAACTGCTCCAGATAGGAGAGCGAAATGCCCTGACGCTCAGAAATATCAGCCAGCGGCACCGGGCCCTCGTTTGAGTGCAGTGCAACGTCCAGCATAGCGGTTACGGCATAACGTCCTTTGGATGTCAGTCTCATAGCATACAACCTCGTAAGCGTCCGTCCGGGTATCGGCGGGCTATCTGATGAATTGACGCCAGTCTGCCATTCCTGAGTAAAACGGTCAACTATTTAACCAAGTAATTTACTCAACTATTTAACCAACTGTTTTACTCAACTATTACCCTTATCACCTTTAGGCTTTTGGAACGAAGCCAGCATACCGCGCAGGATATTAAGTTCATCACGTTCCGGGCGCGCGCGAGTATAAAGACGACGCAGTTTGCTCATCACCTGGCTTGGCGTGCCTTCACGGATAAAGCCGCTGTCCAGCATCATCTTTTCAATGTGCTGATAGAAGCGCTCCAGATCGTCCACTAAAGGATAAGGGGACTCTTCTTCTTGCGGCTGAGGATTGGCCTGTTCCTGCGCCTCCAGCCATGCCATACGCACTTCATAAGCGATGATCTGCACTGCCATCGCCAGGTTCAGCGAGCTGTATTCCGGATTCGCTTGAATGGCGACGTGATAGTGGCACTTCTGCAACTCTTCGTTGGTCAGGCCCACGCGTTCACGACCAAAGACTAAAGCCACTGGTGCCTGCTGGCCCTCTTCCACGCTTTTGATACCGCATTCACGTGAATCCAGCATCGGCCAGGGCAGCGAACGGGAACGTGCGCTGGTGCCGACAACCAGGCTACAGCCCGCAATCGCTTCGTCCAGCGTATCCACGATTTTTGCATCGCCAATCACATCGCTGGCGCCGGCGGCAAGAGAGATCGCCTGCGAGTCAGGTTTGACCAGCGGATTGACCAGATAAAGATTGGTTAAGCCCATGGTTTTCATGGCGCGAGCGACAGAGCCCATGTTGCCAGTGTGCGAGGTTTCTACCAGTACGATTCGGATATTTTGCAGCATAATAGTGAGCGGTGAGAAAATGATGGCGCGTAGCCTAGCATAAAAGCAGGACATTTGCTGAACACCCTGATATACTCCGCGCCGTTTTCACCCGTTCTTTAACATCCAGCGAGAGATACCGATGCATCCGATGCTCAACATCGCCGTGCGCGCAGCGCGCAAGGCCGGAAATTTAATTGCCAAGAATTATGAAACCCCGGACGCTGTCGAAGCCAGCCAGAAAGGCAGCAACGACTTCGTTACCAATGTTGACCGCGACGCAGAACGTCTGATTGTCGAAGTGATTCGCAAATCCTACCCGCAGCACTCCATTATCACCGAAGAAAGCGGTGAACTGGCGGGTGATGATCAGGACATTCAATGGGTAATCGATCCGCTGGATGGCACCACCAACTTCATTAAACGTTTACCCCACTTCTCAGTTTCAATCGCAGTGCGCATCAAAGGCCGCACCGAAGTGGCTGTGGTTTACGATCCAATGCGTAACGAACTGTTCACCGCTGTACGCGGTCAGGGCGCACAGCTGAACGGCTACCGTCTGCGTGGCAGCACCGCGCGCGATCTGGATGGCACCATCCTCGCGACCGGCTTCCCGTTCAAGCTGAAGCAGCACGCGACCCCTTACATCAACATCGTCGGCAAACTGTTTACCCAGTGTGCAGATTTCCGTCGCACCGGTTCTGCTGCGCTGGATCTGGCTTACGTGGCCGCTGGCCGTGTGGACGGTTTCTTCGAGATCGGCCTGAAGCCATGGGATTTCGCCGCAGGTGAACTGCTGGTGCGCGAAGCGGGCGGCCTGGTGACAGATTTCACCGGCAACCACGGTTACATGATGTCAGGTAACATCGTTGCAGGTAACCCACGCGTTGTGAAAGCCATGCTGGCGACCATGCGTGAAGAACTGAGCGAAGCGCTGAAGCGCTAAGCACAAACAAGGCGGATATCACATCCGCCTTTTTTTCGTCGTTAAAACGGACGCAACCCGCTACTCATCATCGGCTGTGCACTTTGCCACAGTAACCACCCCGCTAACATCAGCACTACCCCACCCGTTAACGCCAGTGCAGACATAACGACTTTCGCCCGTTGCGAATCGCCGTTTGCCGCGCCCAACTTCTCGGCCAGGCGACGCGAACGCTGAACTAACAAACCCATTGCAGACACGGTCACGGCGGTACCGATGGCCATCGCAATGGCAGAAGCCACGCCCCACGCATAAACGCCAATCACCTTGGCAAACAGCAGCATCATGATGGCACCAGAACAGGGACGCATGCCCATGGATAGCACCACCAGCGCCTGAGTTTTGCCACTCACTGCCTGCTCCATCTGTTCCGCACTGGGTAAATGGGCGTGACCGCAACCGCAATGTTCATCATGCTGATGATGCGGGCGAATGGCGCGGATCTGCATTTTTTGCGGCGCAGGACGCAATCCCTGATAAAGAGCGCGCAAGGCGCGCCAACCGACCCAGACGCCCAATGCCATTACCAGCAGGTAACTGCCCTTCTCCAGCCAGTAACTGCCGAGATGCATCTGCCGCGATGAGGTTTGCAATACCACCAGCATCACTGTGACCAAACCAATCGCCACACCACCTTGTAAGAGTGCGGCCAATAACGTCAGTTTCATGCTGGTTTTCAGCTTCGCGGGATGCGTTGCCAGAAAGGTGCTGATGACCACTTTGCCGTGCCCTGGACCCAATGCGTGCAGCACACCATAAGCCAGACTGAAGAGCATCAAGGTCAATCCCGCCTGCTGAGGCTGTTCCGCGACTTGCTGCAGGAGTTGAGTCATCTCTCGATTCAGGATTTTCTGCCACAACACACTTTGCAGCAAAATTTGCGACCAATGCTGCCACAAGGTAAATCCGGCAGCCAGCATCACTACGGCCAGCAACCATAGCGGCCACAAACGGCGTGGTCGAGAAGGCAGTGAAATCAATGACATGTCAGGGTTACCGTTTGCGCGAATTGCTGACCAAGATCCATGTCTTCCGGCGGCGCATCGGCTTTATCCAGCGACAGCGCGTATTGCTTGAGCGAGTCATCCGGTTTTGGGGTATGCAGGTCAATCTGACAGTGTGCTTTGACGCTGTCGTCCATGGTTAATGCCTGTGGGTTATCGTAATACATATCAACAAAGTAGCTTGGGTCAAAGGTCTGAATGCGATACTGTTTTGCGCTCAACGACTGGGGTTCACCAAATGGGACGATGAATTCCAGCACCGCTTTATTGCCATTGCGCGACAAATTGTACTCCTTAGGTAAGTTCAGGAACTTCACCCGCGTTTTATCCTGCCAGACTTCAGAGAAATAGTGCTGGCCCAATACGTTCGCCATCACCTGAGCCGCCAGCTTTTTCCATACCACATCGCCCGGTTTCGCCTTGCCTGCATCGTAAAGCAGATCGGCCGAGGTGATTTCATCCATCGTCCACACCATTTTCATCCCCGTCAGATGATCTTTGTCGCTAACGAACTCGGTTTTCATATCGATAAAGCTGTGCGGATGTGACCAGGCCGCTGCGCTGAACAACAGCGTAAAAGTAATAAGCGCAATTTTCATGTGTTATAAAGTAACAATTCTCAAGTGAAGATTATACTGGTCCAGAAAAACTGTGACCCGCCTAAAAGCTCTGAGCAAAAGTCACGACAAAGTGCAGGGTTACCGCGTGGAGTTAGCTATTCTTAGCTCAAAAATGACCCGCGGATAATACTATTGATGAGTTCTGCACCTTCATCTGCACCACTCTTCAGCCGTGCCCAGCGTCGTTGTCATCTGCTATTGCTACTGTTTCTGCCTGCTCCCGCGCTAACGCTTGAAAAGCTCTGCCAGTTAAATGGTGTTGATCCTGCCGTTGCCCGACAGGATATCGCGGATGTCGGTGATGAGATACAGCGCTTCCATCAACTGGAGTTACACCAGATGGTGGATGGCAGCTTCCGCATACATGGGACGGAACTGGACAGGCGGCTCTGCCTGCTCCATTGGCTGCGACGCGCGCTGCGCCTGTCGCAGGATTTCGTCTGCGAACATTTTGCTCCCGTGCTGCGTCAGCGCCTGAAAGTCCTCAATATCGAAAAGGCGCTGTGGGATGAAACCAATCTGCAGGCGTTAATTCAACATTGTAGTCTGCGACTGAGCCGCGATTTCACGCCGCGCGATCGCTTGTTCCTGCAAATCTTTATGAAATACGCGCTGTGCCAACGGCAAAATGCACTGTTTAATGAAAAACAGCGGGCATGGCTGGCAGCGAAAACCGAGCGTGCTGCCGCAGATGATGTGATTCACCACTGGCAGAAACGCTGCCATTTAGCGCCGGACGTTAGCGAAACCGACTTCTGGACGCTGCTGTTCAGTTTGATTCATGCGCCGGATGGGAATCAGCTTGAAGACCACCAGGCGCAGCAACTCATGTTGGCCGTAGAAGCGTTAATCGCCCGCTTTGAACAACTGGCGCAGACACGCGTCAAAAATCAGCACGAGCTGAAATTGCAATTATTCACGCATCTGGCGCAAGCGCTGGATCGCAGTCACTTTGCCATTGGGATCGATAACAGTGTGGCATTGGACGTGGCGCGTCTTTATCCACGTTTACTGCGCACCACCGAACGCGCGCTCTACCACTTCAGCAGTGATTTCGGCACGGAATTCAGCGCGGAAGAAGTCAGTCTGGTGGCAGTGTTGTTCGGGGCCTGGCTGATGCAGGATAGCGCACTGCAGGAGAAGCAGGTACTGCTGTTGACCGGCGCGGATGCGGCAATGGAACAATTACTGGAGCAGCAAATCCGCGAGATAACGCTGCTGCCCATCAACATCACTTATCAGGATATGCTGCACTTTCAGCGAGAAGGTGCACCGCGTGACGTGGCGCTGGTGATCACACCTTACGCCACATCGTTACCGCTGTTCTCCCCCCCACTGATCCATGCCGAGCTGCCGCTAAGCTATCATCAGCAGCAGCGCATTCGTCAACTGCTGGAAGCTTAAGCGGCGCGCGGACGCAGGAACAATGCAGGAAGCGCCACCAGTGCCATCACCCAGAACAGATGTCCCTGTAAATGGGTAAACAGCACGCCGCTGATCATTGTCATCACTGCAATCCCGCCCCCCATCGCCAGTGCAGAATAAAGCGATTGCAACCGAATCACTTCGGCGCCCTGACGTGCGGCTATAAAGCGCATTGCCGCCAGGTGACATACGGTGAAGCTGCCACAATGCAAAATCTGAGCAGCAATTAACAGCGGCAGCGCGGTGCTGGACCCCAGCATCACCCAGCGCACTAACGCGCAACAGCATGAAAGTAGCAACAGGTCACGGGCACTCCAACGGCGAAACAGACGATTGCTCAGCGCAAATATGACGATTTCCGCCACCACGCCCAACGACCATAGATAGCCAATCACCGATGCGGAATAGCCTGCTTCCTGCCACCAGATGGCACTGAAGCTGTAATAGGCTGCATGTGCCCCCTGCATTAGCGTCACGCATAACATAAAGCGCCAGACCGCGTTCTCTCGTAGCATATCGCGCCACGCCGCCCAACCGCCGCTTGCCCCCTGCCGCGCATCACCTTGTGGCCGGGTTTTAGGAACTAACATCATGCCGCTAAGCATTGCCAGCAAGCCCACACTCAGCAGTGCCAGAATAGCCTGTGATGACCAGGCACTCACCAGCATCCCCGTCAGCGCAGAGCTAATCACAAACGCTAGCGAACCCCATAGCCGCACCGGGCCATAAGCCAGGCCGATTTGCTGCGTCCAGGTCGCTGCCAGCGCATCGCTGAGCGGCACCAATGGCGAGAAAAACAGGTTGAAGCCCACCATGACCAGTAACAGCCATAACCATTGGCCGCCAATCCAGAAACCTAACGCAAACAGGCACGTCATCAATGCCAGCAGCCGCAACGCCAGAATCAGCTGAGAAGGATTTTTAACCTGCGAGGCGATCATCAGGCTACCGACAAATCGCGCCACCATGCCGCAACCGAGTAGTAAGCCGATTTTTTCAGCATCCAGGCCTATGCCTTTGAGCCAGACGCTCCAGAAAGGTAAGTAGATGCCGTAACAGAAGAAGTAGGTGAAGTAGCTGAGTCCCAGCCATCTGGCCGATCCGATGGTCATTTTGCCTCCCACAGGCATGTCAGCTGCCCCCGCAGCCCATTGGGCCGCTACTTTGTCAGAGGCTTGAACAAAAGGGAAATGAAAGGTCGGGGAATCGTTTTTTCTGCGACAGGCTTCGCATCGGAAATCATACCTCAGACACCGTAATAACAAGGTCTGCGTGAATGCTTCATGTGCGGTGTATGCGGTGTGTGCGGTGTGTGCGATGTGTGCGATGTGTGCGATGTGTGCGATGTGTGCGGTGTGTGCGGTGTGTGCGGTGTGTCAACTCTATTCAGCACGGGTCGCGTGCATAAAAAAAGGATGGCCAGCGCCATAATGCCGATCAGTTAAGGA